>CAZEOY010000066.1:6973-10477 GCA_964513835.1 uncultured Syntrophobacteraceae bacterium | reverse complement strand
TTGAGGCAGCGTTGAACCAGCTCGTCGGTCAGACTCTCAAATTTTGCGCGGGTGATCTTCATTGTCAAATGCTCGGGGCCCGATGCGTCGGCCGCGATGAATGGCAGATGGATCTGAGTCTCCAGCGAGGACGAGAGCTCGCACTTGGCCTTCTCGGCAGCTTCGTACAGCCTCTGGAGCGCCTGCCGGTTGCCTCGAACGTCGATGCCCGTGCCGCTTTTGAATTCTTCCGCCACCCAATCCACCAGACGCTTGTCGAAGTCGTCGCCTCCCAGATGCGTATCACCGGCGGTTGAGCGCACCTCGCAGACTCCATCACCCACATCGAGGATTGAAACGTCGAAGGTGCCGCCCCCCAAATCGAAAACCAGAATCGTCTCGTTTCGACTCTTCTCGAGCCCGTATGCCAGGGCCGCGGCCGTGGGTTCGTTGATGATCCTGAGCACCTTGAGACCGGCGATCTCCCCGGCATTCTTGGTCGCCTGACGCTGGGCGTCATTGAAATAGGCGGGCACGGTGATCACGGCTTCCGTGACCTTTTCACCCAGGTATCTGGACGCATCGTCCACGAGCTTGCGCAGAACCTGTGCAGAAACCTCCTCCGGCGCGACCATCTTGCCGCGGACATCGAAACGAACTGCGCCGTTCGGACCGCGATCCACACGGTATGAGACGATCTTGGATTCTTCGTCCACCTCACCCCACTTGCGACCCATAAAGCGTTTGGCGGAATAGATGGTGCCGGAAGGATTGAGAGGGGCCTGCCTTCTCGCCACATGCCCAACCAGACGCTGACCATCTTCCGCGTAGGCCACCACGGACGGGGTCGTTCGATCCCCTTCCGCAGTGGGGATCACTGCAGCCTTGCCGTTTTCCCATACGGCCACAACGGAGTTGGTGGTTCCCAAATCAATACCTACTGCCCTGGCCATGATTTCCATCTCCTGAATCATCACGGAACTTCATCGTTCCTCTCATCCGCAAAGGAACGATTCCCCGACCCCGGGCCAGAACCCGGCGATGTCGATCCCAACGATGCAATGGACAATTTTGAACTTTTTCCATGTCGAAATTAATCATTCATGATGAAGTCGCCAGATGGCTGAGAGCTCGATGGCCCTTTTTTTGTCATGAAATCTTGCCCTTGGGGCAAACCTCCCCTTTTCCCATGACAAATTAGCTTTTGACACCCATTGTTTTTTTCCTATGATGAGCCAGATCCTGACCTTTAAGACATCCGAACCGGAAGAAGAACGGCAACAAGTGGTCCGGAAGGACCGGCGGGGAGCTTGCCCTCGTTTCATGAGAGGATACAATCCAAATGTTAGACACAAGCATCGCACAAGCCAACGAGTCAACTCAAATTTTCGAAAAAGAAGAGAGCAGGCACATGCCGCCGAACAAAGAGCTTCCCCCGCCGAACCTGTCCCCCAATGCGCTGATCGTGTTGAAGAAGCGCTACCTCAAGAAGGACGACCAAAGCGAGCCCATCGAAACACCCGAGGAGCTGTTCTGGCGCGTGGCCCGTGCCATCGCAGGGGCAGACGCATCCTTCGAAGGCGAAGCCGAGGTGGAGGAGACGGCCCGAAGATTTTACCGGCTCATGACATCCCTCGACTTCATCCCCAACTCGCCAACGCTCATGAACGCCGGAAGAAGGCTGGGACAGCTGTCGGCCTGCTTCGTCCTTCCCGTCGAGGATTCCATCGACTCCATCTTCGAAGCCATCAAGCACGCGGCTATGATCCACAAGAGCGGGGGAGGGACGGGTTTTTCATTCTCGAGGATACGACCTGAAAACGACAAGGTCCTGTCCACACAGGGAGTGGCAAGCGGGCCCATTTCTTTCATGACCGTGTTCGATACGGCCACGGAGACGGTCAAACAGGGCGGCACCCGCCGCGGTGCGAACATGGGCATCCTCAGGATCGATCACCCGGACATCGAGCGGTTCATTGTCTGCAAAACCCTCAACGAGAGATTGACGAACTTCAATATTTCGGTGGCGGTGACCGACGCATTCATGCAGGCATTGGAAGCCAATACAACCTATGACCTCATCAACCCGAGGACGGGAGAGAAGGTTCGATCGCTGGAGGCAAGCCAGGTGTTCGAACAGATCGTCCAGTCCGCGTGGAACAACGGCGAGCCGGGGATCATCTTCATCGACGCCATGAACCGCGACAACCCGACACCCCATGTGGGCCGGATCGAGAGCACGAACCCCTGCGGCGAGCAGCCTCTTCTGCCCTATGAATCCTGCAATCTGGGCTCCATCAACCTTGCGCATATGGTGGTCGATGGCGCCATCGATTTCGAAAAACTGAAGCAGGTGGTCTGGGATGCGGTGCACTTCCTCGACAACGTCATCGAGATCAACAACTATCCGCTGCCCCAGATCGAGGAACTGACGAGGGCCAACCGAAAGATCGGCCTCGGCGTCATGGGCTTTGCGGATCTGCTCATCGCACTGGGCGTTCCTTACAATTCCGATCAGGCGGTGGAGAGGGCTGAAGAAGTGATGGCCTTCATCCAGAAGGAATCCAAGGCGGCTTCGGCGCACTACGGAGAGACACGAGGGAATTTCCCCAACTACAAGGGCTCCCTCTACGATCGCGCCGACACGCCGTTCATGCGTCATGCCACCACAACCACCATCGCTCCCACCGGCACCATCAGCATCATCGCCGGATGCTCCAGCGGCATCGAACCGGTTTTCGCCATCAGTTTCGTGCGCAAGGTCCTGGACAATCAGGAGCGGGTCGAGGTCCACCCCCTGTTTCAGAAGGTAGCCCAGGAGCGCGGCTTCTATTCGGAAACGCTCATGAAGCGGATCGCCGAGAAGGGCAGCATTCAAGGGTTTTCTGAAATCCCCGAGGACATACGCCGGGTCTTCGTCATCTCCCACGATGTGGCCCCCGAGTGGCATATTCGTATCCAGGCCGCATTCCAGAAGCACACGGACAACGCCGTGAGCAAGACCATCAACTTCCCCAACAGCGCCACCGTCGAGGATGTGGCCAACGCCTACCTCATGGCCTTCAGCATGGGCTGCAAGGGAATCACCATCTATCGGGACGGCAGCCGCGACGTCCAGGTCCTGAACATCCAGCGTAAACCGCAGTATCCGCAGGTCGAGCCCCGCCCGCGCCCGGAGATGACCACCGGCGTCACCGAGCGCATCAACACGGGCTGCGGGAAGCTCTACGTGACCATCAATACCGATGAATACGGGTTCTGCGAAGTCTTCGCCCAGATGGGAAAAGCCGGCGGATGCGCGTACTCCCAAATCGAAGCGACGAGCCGCCTCATCTCGCTGGCGCTGCGCTCCGGCGTCAAAGCGGAAGCCATCATCCGGCAGTTGATGGGAATCCGCTGTCCCTCCCCCGTCTGGAGAAACGGTGAGCAGGTGGTCTCCTGCTCGGACGCGATAGCCAAGGTGCTGAACCATCAGGCCCGCACCAACATCGCCCATGTGGGAGACGAGATGGGTGCCTGCCCCGA
>CAZEOY010000066.1:0-6963 GCA_964513835.1 uncultured Syntrophobacteraceae bacterium | reverse complement strand
AACCGGTCAGCGGCGTGTGCGCTTGCGCCGAATTCCGTCGAGCACGAGGGCGGATGCATCGTCTGCAGAGCCTGCGGCTTCTCGCGCTGCGCCTAAGGGCTGCCTCGGCAAGTGATGATGTCTTGCGAGGAAATCTGGAAGCTGACTCCACGCGAAGCTAAAGAACTGCAGCTTGAGCTTGTGAAGCAGGTTCAAGTGCGGCCGCTGCCCGAGCGTTTCGACGTGCTGGGCGCTTCGGATATCGGCTACGTGAAGTCTTCGAACCGGCTGGTGGCGGTGGTGATCACCTTCACCTGGCCGGAGCTGGCCATCCATGAGACGGCCCACACCGTTGCTCCCGCCCGATTCCCCTACGTCCCGGGACTCCTGTCCTTTCGCGAGATCCCCGCCCTGGTGGACGCTTTCAGCAGCCTGAAACGTGCGCCCGATGTGCTCCTTTGCGACGGTCAGGGCATCGCCCATCCGAGGAGGTTCGGGCTGGCCTCCCATCTGGGATTATGCGTCGGGATTCCGACGGTCGGTTGCGCCAAAAAGCGGCTGTGCGGGGATTTCAATCCGTTCGTCTGGAAGAGGGGAGAATCCAGCGTTTTGACCCTCGACGGAGAGGCCGTGGGCAGTGTGCTCTGCACCCGCGACGGAGTGAAGCCGGTCTATGTCTCGCCGGGGCACCTGGCCGACGTCCCCTCCTCGGTGCGGCTGGTCCGGCAATGCCTGCGCCGCTATCGCATCCCGGAACCCCTGCGGCAGGCCCATTTGACTGCCACCCGCCTGAGAACTCAAATCGCCTGACCGGTCGCTAACCCCTGCTTCATGCGGTTTCGAGTTTCCGGCTCCAAGTTCCGAGTTGAAGACCGGCCCTCAGCTTCAGATCCATTCTTCATTCAGAGTATCCCGGCAAGTCATGCGGAACTGCTCAAGATATGAAGAGCAGCAGACTCAGCGCCATCACTCCCATCCCCCCTACCAGTCCGTAGACCGCCGCATGACCCTGGCCGTATTCCTTGGCCGTGGGGAACAGCTCGTCAACGGAGATGAACACCATGATCCCGGCAACGGCGGCGAAAAGCACGCCGAAGACGAGGGGCGAAAAGAAGGACCGGAGGATGAAGTAGCC
Organism: uncultured Syntrophobacteraceae bacterium; assembly: GCA_964513835.1. GTDB lineage: Bacteria > Desulfobacterota > Syntrophobacteria > Syntrophobacterales > Syntrophobacteraceae > JALOOX01. The sequence goes on along the minus strand of CAZEOY010000066.1, from coordinate 5,849 downwards.
GACAATAGCCCCCAGAGGTTCAGACAAGCCCGAGACGAAGGAGAGCCAGAAGGCCTTTTTCTTGCTTCCCGTGGCAAAGTATACAGGAATCGAAACGGAAATCCCCTCGGGGATATTGTGGAGCGCAATGGCAATGGCGATGGAAATCCCCAGGTGGGGGTCCGTAAGCGCCGAGACGAACGTGGCCAGCCCTTCGGGAAAATTGTGGATGGCAATGGCCAGGGCGGCGAATCTCCCCATTCGATGGAGGCTTTCATCGGTCGGATGCCTCATCTCCTCCAGGGCCCGGGCTTCATGTGGATTCTCGGGGCCGGGAACCAGTCGATCCACCAGTGCGATGAACATCATCCCGGCCAGAAACGAAGCCACGGTGATCCAGGCCCCCTTGACCGTGCCGTAATCCAGGACCAGCTTATCCTGAGCCTTCCGCAGAATCTCGACAAAGGAGACGTAGATCATCACTCCTGCCGAAAAACCCAGGGCAACGGAGAGAAAGGTCTTGTTGGTCCGCTTGCCGAAAAATGCGATGGCGCTTCCCACGCCCGTGGACAAACCGGCAAACAGGGTAAGGAGAAAGGCGAAAACCACGGATTCCTGCATCACCAACATCCGATCACGAAAGGAATGGCCTGAGGCCCTTGAGGGTCCAATCCAGCGCCAAACGCTGCCGCCGGATTGAGCAGGATATCGAAAACTTCAGCTGCTCTCAACCCTCGATTCGCATAGAACTGCCTGGCACAATCCGTGCCGCGGAATCTGGGCGCCCGCCCAATCAGATCGCTCCAACGCAGTCCCTGGACTTCTATCGTGATGCGGCCCCTTGACCTGTCCCGTGGAGACTTTGTGGCTTCACCTCGTATTCGATCCGGTAAATGGCTCCCGCCCGGTCATCCGACACCAGAATGGCTCCATCCGGCATGATGAGAATATCAACGGGCCGCCCCCATGCCCTTCTTCCCTGAAGCCATCCTTCGGCGAAAACCTCGTAACTCACCGCCCGGTTCGCCTCGAGTCGAACGAGGGTCACCCGGTAGCCTATGGGTGTCGTTCTGTTCCAGGACCCGTGCTCTGCGATGAAGATCTGGTTTTGGTAAGATCCCGGAAACATCCTGCCCGTGTAAAATTTCATACCCAGCGAAGCCACATGCGGCCCGAGGTCTATGGCGGGACCGGCAAACTCCTCACACCTGCGCTTCTTCCCGAACTCGGGGTCCGGAATACTCCCGGAGTGGCAGAAAGGAAAACCGAAGTGCAACCCCGGCGCCGGCGCGTGGTGGAGCGTGTCAGGCGGGAGGTCATCCCCCATCCAGTCGCGGCCGTTGTTGGTGAACCAGAGCTCTCTGGTCTCCGGATGCCAGTCGAATCCCACCGTGTTGCGAACACCCCTTGCGAAGATCTCCAGGTTGCTTCCATCGGAGCGCATGCGCATGATGGAGGCAAACCGTTGATCGTTGCTCTCGCACACATTGCAGGGGGCTCCCACCGGCACGTACAGCAGGCCGTCCGGCCCGAAAGCAATGTATTTCCATCCGTGGTGCTCTTCAGTGGGGAAAGAATCATTCACCACCACCGGCCTCGGAGGGGACTTGAGGGTTTCCTCGATGTTATCGTACCGAATGACCCGATGCACCTCGGCCACATAGAGATGCCCGTTCCGAAAAGCCACACCGTTCGGCATCGTCAGACCTCTGGCCAGAACAATGACCTCATCCCCCTTATGGTCCCTGTCGCGGTCGGGAACAGCATAGACTTCACCTTTGCGAGTGCCCACAAAGAGGGTGCCCCGACTTCCGAGAGCCATGGAACGCGCATTGGGCAAATCCTGCACGTAAAGGCTGATCCTGAAACCGGGAGGCATCTTGATCTGGTTCAGCTGAATGGACCCCGCAGGAACGGCTGGGAGGCATCCCAATGCGATCATCCCGACCAGCAGGGCAGCCAGTAAAGCTTTGGGGCTCGACATCGCGCGACTCCTTCATGGCCGCTTCCAGCCCGGAAGCGATATCTACGTGTCTCCCTGATGCCCGTAGAGCTCGCAGGTCTACAACCCGATCTGTGGTGCGACTTTTCGCATCCCCTCGATGACATCCTGGACCAGAGCGCCGAGCTGCACATCGAGCATGGCCGCTCCCTTTTCTATCACTTCCCGGTTGACGCTGGCGGCAAAACTCTTCTGCTTCCATTTCTTGAGGACCGATTTGGAATCCATATCCATGACACTTTTGGACGGTCGCACCAGGGCGCAGGCCGTGACAAAACCCACCAGTTCATCCACGGCGAAGAGCGTCCTTTCGAGCAAAGACCGGGGCTCGACGTTGGAGCACAAACCCCATCCATGCGACACAACGGCCCGGACGTACTCCCGGGGCCAGCCGCGCTCCCTCAACAGCTCCTCCGTCTTGATACAGTGCTGATCGGGAAAGCGCTCGTAATCGAGGTCGTGCACCAGTCCGATGATGCCCCACACCTCGGCGTCCTCACCCGATTTCTCAGCCATGTGACGCATGACCCCTTCAACAGCCAGGGCATGCTTGATCAGTGAATCATTGCTGTTGAATTCGTTCAGGAGCTCCCATGCTTCGCCTCTGCCCGGTGTGTGTTCCGTCATCCGACTCTCCTCGCGTGTTGAGGTGTCAAAAAGGTTGAACATTCGCAGCTCAGCTGGCAAGTCTTGGAAACAGGGCACCCTCACTTTTCCATTCGAGCAGGCGCCCAGTGATCTGTTAGCATAAGGGCAAGCGCCAATGGATCGAATCCCCTATTTAGAAAGGATAGTGATGAAAGCCTTGAGTGTCCAACAACCCTTTGCGCTGGAAATCCTCAGCGGCCAAAAAACCATTGAAGTCCGAAGCTGGGACACCCTGCACAGAGGGGATCTGCTCATCTGCTCATCCGGTAAGCCGGCTTTTTCCAAAGAGGAAATGGAGGAGCTGGAAGAAGAGTACGGCTGCGTCTTCCTCTACGGCCACGCTCTCTGCGTTGTCCACCTGGCTGAGATCCGCCTCATGAGAAAGGGCGATGAGGAAAAGGCCCTCATGGAAGCGTTCGATCCCGAATCCTATTCATGGATGCTACAGGACGTGCGTCCGGTCATCCCGTTTCCCGTCAAGGGGAAGCAAGGCCTTTTTCATGTAGACGATGGCCTCATCCGCCTGTCGCCTTTCCGCTATGACGAAACCGTTGTCGTGAAGAGCGGCGTGCGGGCGCAGGACTTCGGGGTCGATTTCTCCGGTTGGCAGGGCAGGACTTCGGATATCGCAGTCTTTGAAGACGAAGAGCCCAGAATCACCGTGCTGTGGGACAGCGTTTCCCTGAGCTCCCTGCCGATACCGGTCATCGAGCAGTGCGTGAGGGAAGGCATCGACTGGACCGCTGTTCTTCTGCGCTTTGATGAAATCCAGCACGCCGAGCCGAGAGACACCTGGGATGACGTGCAGGAGGTCATCGATGGGATCGTTGAGGCGAACCCCTCCATATTCGAAGACTAATCGGCAATCCAGCCCTTCTCGACTGCGTCGCGGATCATCTCCCAAGCAAACTCCCAAAGGGCTGGCGCACCCTCTTCCATCGGCCGGTTCCGAGCGATGACCTTTTCCTTTCGGATCCCGTGTTTCAGCCACATCCGACCGTGGGTTCGGTAGTTGTTCAGCAGCGGCTGGAGCCTGTCGAGGGCTGCGGCATACTTTGCCTCGGGTGTCTTCCTGGCCTCGAATTCCTCCCAGAGCGCACGGAATTCTCTGGATTGATCCTCCGGCAGCATTACGAAGATCCGGTCTGCCGCAACGCCCTCCCGCTCCCCCTTGCCCTCGTTGGCCTTGTCGTCATAGCAGTACGCATCGCCCGCGTCGATCTCGACGATGTCGTGGACCAGGATCATCTTGAGCACCCGAAAGAGGTCTATCCCCTTCTCCCTGGAATGCTCGGACAGCACCAGGGCCATGACCGCCATGTGCCATGAATGTTCCGCCGAATCCTCCTGTCGGGAGCCGTCGATCAGCAGCGTCTGGCGGACGATGGACTTGAGCTTGTCGATCTCGACAATAAACTCGATCTGTTTCATCAATCGGTCGGCATCCATTTTGTTCAGCTCCGTTGGCTCATGACGGCGTCGGGATAGAACGCCCAGAGGGGTACGTTTATAAGTCGCGGTTCGTTGCGTCCGATCAGCCGGGCGGTCCCTTTAGATCGCCCGATCCACATAGATCGCCTTTTTTTCGATCCCCATGTTAACATTGAACGCCGGGAGGTGTGCAAGAGCAGAGGAGCCCCTCATGCCCCTTGCGGACCTCCCTGAACAATGAAAAGGTTTGCAGCAGGCCTGGTTAGAACTTGAGACTTGAAACTTTTCAGAGCAGTTCCTCCGGGCAACCGGTGCGGCAAAGACTGTTCCCATGATCTTCAGGAGGCGGTTCATGAAGTGGTCCGGCTTTGCGGTTCTTCTCATTGTTCCTGCTGCCTTGCTGATGATCTGGACAGCCGTTTTGCTCGAACGGAGCGGCATCAACGGCTTCATCAGAAGCCTCCTTGGTAGAATCATGAACATTTTCAAATGAGCACGCTGATAATGCCAGGAAAGCAGCCATGAAAGAAGACGACAAGAGGGCCATTCTGCGCAACCTGAAGACAATACCTGGAGTCGGAGACAAAATCGCTCAAGACCTCTTCAATTTGGGGTATCGATCCGTTGACGAACTGAAGGAGCAGGACCCGGAGGCCATTTATATGAGACTCTGTGAGCATCAGGGGACTCGGATCGATCGCTGCATGCTCTACGTCCTGCGGTGTGCCGTCTATTTCGCCTCCCATGAAGACCCCGATCCGAAGCTCCTGAAATGGTGGAACTGGAAGGACGCCAAAGTCTGAGAGCGCTCCTGTGCAGCGGATGATTCCTGACGTTGACCCGGAAGGATATTGAGACTAACCTCAATGGAAAGATTCCAACCTCGACGAGTATAGCAGCCATGGATCGCCTGTTTCCCCTGCCATCGCCGACCCATCGAATCCCCGGTCCTCCTCGAAGGCTTCCTGGATGAACCTTCCCGCTGCGGCTCCCCAGACGAGCAAGTGGATCGTCGCCCTGACAGTCATCCTGCCCACTTTCCTGGAAGTCATGGACACGAGCGTCGTGAACGTCTCGCTGCCGCACATCCAGGGCAGCCTGAGCGCCGGTCTGGATGAGGTGACCTGGGTGCTGACCTCCTACCTGGTGGCCAATGCCATCATCATTCCGATCACCGGTTGGCTTGCCAGCATCTTCGGGCGCAAACGCTACCTCATCTTCTCCATCACCCTGTTCACCTTCAGCTCGCTGCTCTGCGGCGCGGCCCCCTCACTGGAAGTCCTGATCATTGCCCGAATCCTCCAAGGTCTCGGAGGAGGCGGGCTTCAACCCCTCTCCCAGGCCATTCTCCTGGAAGCTTTCCCGGTCGCGGAGCATGGCGTGGCTATGGCGGTCTTTGGCATGGGGGTGGTTTTCGCTCCCATTCTCGGCCCTGTGGTGGGGGGCTGGATCACCGACAACTGGGCCTGGCGTTGGGTTTTCTATATCAACCTTCCCTTCGGGATCCTGGCGGTGGCCATGGCGGCCCTCCTCATTCACGATCCTGCGTACATCCGGCGCGCCAAGCTCCACATCGACCGGTGGGGGCTCTTCCTTATCGCCGTGGGTCTCGGCTGCCTCCAGATCGTGCTCGACAAGGGTGAACGCGAGGACTGGCTCGACTCCACGTTTATCGTCACCTTGAGCGTCATCTGTGTCGTCGCGTTGACCCTTTTCATCATCGTGGAGCTCAAGGCCGAGCACCCGGTGGTGGACCTGAGGGTCTTTCGGGACCGGACTTTCACCACCG
>CAZEOY010000065.1:7075-10495 GCA_964513835.1 uncultured Syntrophobacteraceae bacterium | reverse complement strand
TCCAGGTCCGCAGGGCGCAGATGACTGCTCAGATCAGCCGGTTAAGGACTTGCGCCCGGCGGTACTAGATCCTTTTCCAGCAGGAGATCGTGAGCAAACCCATGGCCAGCAGGAAGGCCAGAAAGGAGGTGGCATACATCAGCCGAATCATGGTTGCATAGACCTTGGGGCTCAAGGGATTGACGTCATCGCCCAGGGTCGGTTTCTGAACGACCCGTCCGAAGTAGACGTTCGGCCCCCCGAGCTGGATGTTCAGTGCCCCGGCCGCCGCCGCCTCGGGATAGCCCGCGTTGGGGCTCTTCATGCGACGCGCATCCCTTCGAGCCACCTTCCAGGCATTTCGCCAGTCCAGTCTCAGCCCTGCTGCCCCCGCCACCATCAACAGAGCTGTCAATCGGGACGGGATGTAGTTGACCAGGTCATCCGCACGGGCGGCAAACCAACCGAAATAGCGATAATGCTCGTTGAGGTACCCCACCATGGAATCCATTGTATTGACGGCCTTGTAGGCCATCGCTCCCACGGGGCCTCCCACGGAGAGGAAGAGGAGCGGAGCCACGATCCCATCGGATATATTTTCCGAAACGGTTTCGATCACGGCACGGAGAATTTCGCGCTCATTCAGCTGGCTGGTATCCCGGCTGACGATCCAGGACAACCGCTTCCTCGCCGCCGCCAGGTCGCCGGCCGCCAGGGCCAGGACCACCGCTCGGGATTCTCTGTGGAGGCTTCTCGTCGCCAGCACAGCGTAAGAAAGCCAGACGATCAGGACAGATCCTGCCACGGGGTGCAGGAATGAGACCAGTTTGATGCACGCCAGAGTCGTGCTGGCGACCCCAACGACCACGATGAGCCAGAAGATGAAGCCGGCAATGCGCTGGTAAACGGGCGGCCCTTCCGCGTCATAGAAGAGCGATTCGCACCAGGAGATCCATCGGCCGATCCAGCGCACCGGATGGGGGCACCACGACGGATCTCCGAGGAGCAGATCCAGGAAATACGCTGCGGTCAGGTGCCAGGGAAGGAAGAACATGAGTCAGAAATCCTCCCTAAAGCCCCAGGGTATCGTAGATGCGGCGGACATCGGTATGGCGGCGAACGTGCTCTGCCAGCAGCTCATATTGCCTCTCCCTCCACTCGTTGTAGGAATAGCCACTGGAAAGCGGGATTTCCTGCTTTCCCGAGCGAACCCGCAGGGTCTCCAGAAACCGCCGCCTGAACACGTCGCTGTCGAACACGCCATGGATGTAGGTCCCCCATGCACGTCCATCGGTGCTGGACAAACCGTCCTGAAAGTCCGCCATCTGCCCGTCCCGCAGCACAATGCGAAAGAGCGGCTTCGCTCCCTCTCCCGGTGCGCTTCGCCCCATGTGGATCTCATAGCCTTGCACCCGCTCCCTGCTCAGGCCACAAAACGGGATTCCTTCCAGCACCTCCGCTTCGACCTGAGAAGTGATTTTGTCCGTGTACATTTCCGTTTCCATGTCCAGAAGTCCCAGGCCTTCCACTTCCTGGAGACCGCTTTCCATCCCGTGCGGATCCCGGACGGTTCTCCCCAGCATCTGGTAGCCGCCGCACAGACCGACCACCGTGCCGCCCGACTTGTAGAAGGCCATCAGCCCTTCGGCCAGTCCCGTCCGCTTGAGATGGTCCAGATCCTCGAGGGTGTTCTTGCTGCCGGGAAGAATGACCGCGTCAAAGTCGAAGATGCGTCGGGGGCCATCGAAATACACGAGCTCTACGCCGGGCTCCTGCTCGAAGCAGTCGAAATCGGTGTAATTGGAGATAAATGGGAGCCTGACCACTCCGATGTGCAGACGCTCATTGGCGCCTCCCGCTCCCCGGGTTCCCTGCTCCATGCGTCGCTTCAGGGCCACACTGTCTTCTTCCTGCAACGCGATGTGGTCGAAGTAGGGGATGACTCCAAGAACGGGGAGTCCTGATCTTGACTCGATGATCTCGATGCCGCTGGTGAAAAGCCTCGGGTCGCCACGCAGCTTGTTCACCATGAAACCGATGAGCCGCCCCCGCTCTTCAGGCGTCATCAGCAGGGTGCTCCCCAGAAGAGCTGCGAAGATGCCGCCTCGGTCGATGTCTCCCACCAGCACGCATCGTGCTTCCGCCATGGCGGCCATGGAGAGATTCACCAGGTCGTGATCCTTGAGATTGAGCTCGACGGCGCTCCCGGCCCCTTCCACCACGATCACGTCATATTGGCCGGCCAGCCGTTCGTAGCTTTCCCGCACCACGGCGACCAGTTCCTTCTTGTACTGGTAGTACTCCAGGGCGGAGTAGTTGCCGATGGATTTTCCCCGGACGATGACCTGCGATCCCATCTGGCAGGTGGGCTTCAGAAGGATGGGGTTCATGTCCACGTGCGGCGCCACGCCCGCGGCCTCGGCCTGAACCACTTGAGCACGCCCCATCTCTCCTCCCTCGGGAGTGATGAATGAGTTCAAGGCCATGTTCTGGGCCTTGAACGGCGCCACCCGAAAACCGTCCTGCTTGAGGATTCGGCAATAGGCGGCTGCCAGCACGCTCTTGCCCACATCCGACCCGGTCCCCAGAAACATGAGTGCTTTGGCGCGTTGTTCCACAGATCGTCCATCCTGCGAATTTGCGAAGTTATCTTTATCTCACGCAGAGACGCGGAGAAGCAGAGAAAAGATCATTCTTCCAAACCGTTCACGATTCGAAATATGCCGTTCTTCATCAAGGCTGCACCAAAGTTGAGCAGATACCCCAATTTACATCCTTTCAGACGCAGATAGGTGTGAAGCTGCTTCTTATGGGCATTCGTGACCTGTTCGACGGTTTTCATCTCCACGATGTCTTTGCCCTCAACCACGAGATCCGCCCGAGAGCCCTCTTCGAAACTGATTCCTTTGTATTGGATCGGTATCGCGACCTGTCGCTCCACCTGCAGGCCCCGCTGTCTGAGCTCTTGAGCCAAAACAATCTCATACACGGATTCCAAGAGGCCGGGACCCAACTCCCGATGGAGGGCAACGGCCGCATCCACGACCACCGTCCCGATTTCATTTTCTTTCATTTGGTCTTCTCTGCGCCCTTGCGTCTCTGCGTGAGAATTCAGAAATCAATGCTGGCCGAAATCCCTGCAGCGTTGCACAAAGGAAAAGGCGGCCTGAGGGGCGCTTCCCCAGTGGAGGTGGATGTAGCTGGCCAGGACCGACCCCGCGAGATAGCCTTCCCGGCGGGTTTCCTCGAGCCTCCTTCTTCTCAGCACATAAACCTGCTTTGGATCTTCCCCTCTCCCGCTCGCATCTCCGCGCTCTTCCTCCCTCGATACGATCTCGGAATAGTGAAACTCGTGCCCGCGCAGCCGCAGCCCCGCCTCTCCCAGAAGGCACGGATGAAGGAGCTCGAAATGGGTCGGTGACGGAGGATCCTCTTTCTTTT
>CAZEOY010000065.1:0-7065 GCA_964513835.1 uncultured Syntrophobacteraceae bacterium | reverse complement strand
TTACGTCTTTTCAGCATACGGGTGGAGAAGGGCAGGATGCCGACCATGGGGTAGCGCGTCCCGTCCACCGTTTCGATGTCCCGCCCCAGAAACATCAACCCGCCGCATTCGGCATAAACGGGCATCCCGCGGGATGCGGCGAGGCGTATGGATTCCAGGACCGCCGTATGAGAAGACAGCTGTTCGGCAAAGAGCTCCGGATATCCGCCGCCGAGGTAAAGCCCCGAGGCGTCCGGAGGAACCGCCTGGCCTGCCAGCGGAGAGACATAGCGAATCTCCGCTCCCGCCTCCCGCAGGAGGTCGATGTTGTCTGCGTAGTAGAAACAGAAGGCAGCGTCGCGGGCAATGGCGATGGGAACCGGCGTGCGGCCGGTCACAACCGCATTCCCGGTGGGAATCCCTTCGGTGGGCTCGGCCCTGCAAAGGGTCGCAGCCAGGATGGCATCCAGGTCGATGCATCTTTCCATGAGATTCGCCGCAGCGTCCTGCCAGGTCCGGTCCAGCAGCACTTCGTCCGATGTCACGAGACCCAGGTGCCTTTCGGGAATGGTGAGGCCGTCCTCCCGCGGAAGGCCGCCCAGAACCGGGATTTCTGGAAGGTTGGCGGCCATGGCATCTTTCAGGAAATCGAGGTGCGCCGGGCTTCCAATGCGGTTGAAGATGACCCCGGCCACTCGAAGGTCGGGGTCGAAACGGCTGAATCCATGCACCAGGGCTGCCGCACTGCGGGCCATGCTGCGGGCATCCACCACCAGGACGGCGGGAATCCCGAGCCACTTGGCCATCTCGGCGCTGCTTCCCGATTCCGTGATCCCGTCGTAGCCATCGAAGAGCCCCATGACGCCCTCGACTACGGCAGCATCAGCCTGCTGGAGGAGTCCCTGAAAGAGAGTCTCATTGTAGCGGCGGCTTAGCATCCAGCCGTCCAGATTGCGAGAGTCCCGCCCGGTGACCTGGGTGTGGAATCCCGGGTCAATGAAATCCGGTCCCACCTTGAACGGTTGCACCGTGAGTCTTCTGCGGCGAAGAGCGGCCATCAGCGCCAGCGAGATGGTCGTCTTGCCGCAACCGCTGTGGGTCCCTGCAATCAGAAATGCGTGCCGCCGCATGTTCACTTCCCTGTTCCCCGGGGGCTTGTCAACGGCCTGATTTGGCTCCAGCCTCCTCAATGGCCTCCCGCAGACTTCTCACTTCCGGTGCATCCGGTGCCGTCTGAGAGGCTTTACTCCAGCACTGCCGGGCTTCTGCCATTTGACCGAGATTCAGCAGATCCCTCCCCATTTCCACCCATGCCAGCTCCGGCCGATCCTCGTGGAAGCTCTGATACAGGCTGTAAAGGCTCAGTTTGACCTGGTCGCCTCCTTTGTGGAACACCGGTTCCCCATGACCCGAAAAGAGATGACGCACGGGCAGGCCGAGCAGCCGCCTGAGGCTCTGAACCTTGTCTTTCATGCGCCCCCCGCACATCTCGTCAGGCTTGGAGAGGGCAGGTCCCAGCTTGAGGCGATAGGGCAGAATCGTATCGCCGCAGAACAGCGCTCCCGAGGCCTCATCAGAAAAGGACACGTCCCCCGCCGTATGGCCGGGCGTGTGCATCACCCTCAAGGGGGGGGCGCCGGGAATGACCTCGCCTTCTTCGATCAACTTCAGTTTGTCGTCTCTTTCGAGGGCTTCGAAAAACTCGGGAAAGGGGGAGCGCAGCAGCCGCAGATATTCGCGCGTTACGGGATGAACGTAAACATCCGGGCTGACCAGCTGGAAGATCTCTTCCAGACCGCCCACGTGGTCGAAGTGGCAGTGGGTGACCAGGATGCGCTCCAGGCGCTCAAGGGGTCCCAGATCCTGAAGCTCGTCGATGAGCCCGTACATGTTGCCGGCGTCGATGATGGTGCGCCCGTCTTCGAGAACATAAACGCCCGAGCATGCCCCTGCGTCCTGAACCCAATGCATCCCCTTGAGCAGCGGATCCTCTTCTGCAAATGATTTCATCGCTTCTTTCTTCTTGAGACGATAGAGGGTGAATTCGCCCGATCACGCCTTCGGTCGGGCTGTCTCTCTTTAGACAAGGGGGCATGAAAAGTCAACCGGGGCAAGGGGGCCTCAAAGCCGACCGAGGAGCGTTTCCAGTCGGCTGTGCTCGAGTGCGTGAGATTCGTCACATTCTGGCCTCCGGGAGGTCTGAGATCTCTTGACACCCCTGGGGGATGTGATTAATTTTCGTACCGGGAATCAGGGAAATGTTAATAATTACAAACACAAAGGAGGTTACTTATGGCTCTGATTCGTTGGACGGACCGACCCGATTGGTTCAGTTTGGGGACAGAGTTCGAGAGAATGCAGCGGGACATGAACCGCCTCTTCTCGAGCTTGGCCGGAAGAGGAATTTCTCCGTTCCGCAGCGACGTCTTTCCCCCCGTCAACCTCAGCGAAGACGCAGATAATCTTTACGTGCGTACGGAACTGCCCGGAATGCTCCCCGATGAAATCGACATTTCGGTGGAGGGTGACACGGTGACGCTGCGCGGTGAACGGAAGCTCCCGGTCGCGGAAAACGTGAACTATCATCGTCGGGAACGGGAAGCGGGACGTTTTCGCCGGATTTTCTCGCTGCCGACCCGGGTCAATGCCGATGGCGTGACGGCCCTCTTCAAGGACGGGGTGCTCAAGATCACCCTTCCCAAGGCCGAGGAAGCCAAACCCAAGCAGATTCAGATCAAGTCGGAATAACTCCGCGATCGGCGGCAAAAATTGAATTTCCACCATGAGAAGCAAGGAGGGTCAAGAAATGACAGACAAGGATCTTCAAGCGAGGGAGAAAGTGGAGGTCAAGACCGAAGCCGAGAGCACGCGGAATGTTCCGGTTTACGTGCCCGCGGTGGACATTTATGAATCTCAGGACGCTCTGGTTGTCATCGCTGACATGCCCGGTGTTGCACCTGACAACGTCAGCATCGATGTCCGTGACAACACGTTGACCCTTCGGGGTACAGTAACCCTCGAAGAAACCAAGGAACGAATTCACGTCAACGAGTATGGAGTGGGAGACTATTCGCGCCAGTTCACACTCGGCCGCACCATTGACCAGTCCAAGATTGAAGCCGCCATGAAGAATGGCGTGCTGACGCTCACCCTGCCCAAAAGCGACATCAGCAAGCCGCGGAAAATCGCTGTGAAAGCTGCATAGAGGTTGGCTTGGGCACGGGATGGCTTTGCCGGCTGACTCGTCAGCCGGCAGGAACTATCCCGTGACGATGAGCAATCCAATACCCAGCCGAGAGCTCAAGCCACATCCCCTCCGAGATCCACCTGGCTCCAACGGGAGCGCTCAGTCGTGCAGGTCACACCTGCATCGCCGGAATGATTGAAGGTCTGCTGCATACTCTATTTGAACTTGGATGCCGCCGACTTCACAGCATCCCCGAACTCATGCCAGGACTTCTCGATTCCTCCCTTCAGTTCTTCCCAGGCGTCATCCCCTGCGTGCCGCAGCTCTTGGAGTTTCTTCACGGCAGCGTCTCACTTCTCTTTGAGCTCCTCCAGCTGCTTATGATATTCGATTCGAGCATCGGCTGTCGCTTTTTCAGCCTTGGCCTTCATTTTGTCCATTTCAGCCTTCCACTCGTCCACTTGAGCCTGCAGCCGCTGTTGATAAGCTTCTTTCATGCTCATTGCTCTTTCCTTTCGTTGAGGTTTGCGATCCTTTACAGTACAACCTACTCAGCCCTGCGGCTCTGAGAAACAAGCGACGGGGGATCCGGACAGGGCCGTCCGTTCCTCAATGCCCGGTGCCGGACAGGCTTCTGTGGAGCGGTACAGTGGATCATGAAGCCTGGCGTGCGTGTCTGTGCCTCGGTGCTTACGTTTGTTTTGTGGTTCGGGGTCGGGCCGGCGCCTGTCAGCCCCTCTCCGGATAGCTGCTCATTTCCAAGGACGCACGATTTGCTACGAAGCTCCCTCCGACCCGCATTCAGTGGACCGCGATCCCGTTGTGCCGGAATCCAGGCAAAAACCCGATCAGGGAGGTGGCAAGATGCTTCGAAAGGGACCCATGTCACAGCACAGTGGCCTGAGGATTTCCGCTGTTTATGCAGCCATGGGAACCCTTTGGATACTTTTCTCCGACAGGATCCTCGCGGCCTTCATCACCGAGCCCGAATTCCTCACCCGAGTGCAAACTCTCAAGGGCTTCGTTTTTGTAACCATCACAGCAGGAGGGCTCTACGTCCTTATCCACCTTTCGGAAGAGGCTCTCATTGAAAGCGAGAGGGCGCTCTCGACGCTCATGAGCAACCTGCCGGGTATGGCATACCGCTGCCGCAACGACAGGGCATGGACCATGGAATTTGTGAGCGATGGCTGCTTCGAGCTCACGGGCTATCAACCACAAGACCTCATGGCCAGCCGAAGGGTCTCATACGAGGAGCTGATTCATTTTGAAGACAGCGAATACGTCTGGCACGAAGTGCAGGGTGCTGTGCAGAGACGGGAGCCTTTCAAGCTCGTGTACCGTATCGTGACTGCCGGAGGCGAGGAAAAATGGGTCTGGGAGCAGGGTCGCGGAGTCTATTCTCCAAGCGGCGAACTGCTTTTTCTCGAGGGCATCATCACCGACATCAGCGAGCGCAAGTATGCGGAAGACGCTCTCAAAAAGTCCGAGGAGAAGCACCGGGCACTGGTGGAGAGCTCCTCCGACGCCATCTTATTGGTGGACAGCGACAGGAGGATTCTGTCATGCAACAGGGCTTTCCTCGAACTGTTCGGATTTCAAAGACACGACCTGGAAGGGGATTCCATCCGTGTGATCCATCCTTCCGACGAGAGCTTTCGAGCCTTTGCCGAAAAAGCCTTCCCTGCCATAAGAAAAGAGGGATTCTTCAGGACTGAATGGACCCTGCTGCGACAGGACGGCTCCACCTTCCCCGTCGAGGTGACCCTTTCGGCCATGAGACTTTCGGACGGGGTGATCGGGGGTTACGTCGGCATCATCAGGGATATCACCGAAAGGAAGCTGGCGGAAGCGGAACTGAGAAAGCACCGTGACCATCTGCAGGAGCTGATCGAGGAGAGGACACGGGAGCTCGACGCCGCCTACAGGTCTCTGGTGCAGAAGGAGAAGCTCAAGACCCTCGGAGCCATCTCAGCGGAAGTGGCCCATGAAATACGAAATCCGGTCATGTCCATAGGCGGTTTTGCGAAGCGGCTCAGCAGAAAATATCCCGAATCTTCAGAGGCGGAGATCATTCTGCGCGAGTCCGAGCGGCTGGAAGCCATTCTGGCCAGGATCGTGACCTACCTCAAACCCGTCGAGATGATCCGGGGGGAATGCCAGGTCAACTCGGTGCTCGCGGACTGTCAGGCACTTTTCAACCACGATGTGAACGGGGAGCGAACAGGCTTCCGAATGGAACTGGACCCCGAATTGCCTCCGGCCTACGTGGACCCGAGCGTCCTGTACGAACTGATCCTCACTCTCATCAGGAATGCCATGAAATACACCGACCATGCCCACAACCTGACCATCAGGACCTTCGAGAGCGGGGCGGAAATCTGCATCCAGCTGAGCATCCATGCTCCGACTCGAAAACTCAAAGCGTCCGAATCCCTTTTTTCACCTTTTTCGGAAACCGGGGCATCATCGGTCATTCCGCTTTCGTACCGCTTGATGGAGGACGCGGGAGGATCATTCTCCTTCGCTCAGGAAGAAAACCTCATGAGCCTCACCCTCTGTCTCCCTGCGCTGCCGCAGCACGCGTCCGGGAGCACCCGGAGCGAACCGGTTCTGAACATCGATCCCTCATGACCTCCTCCGGGATAGACCGAAGAGACCGGCCAGCTTTGAAATGGTGAAGGTCTTCACCGGAATGGGTGTCGCGCTATCCAGTGGATGCGGGAAGGTTTCTCAAGTCGATCCCATGCTTCTTGATGCGGTGCCACACCGTAACGCGGTTGACCCCGAGGATCTTCGCCGCCTGCGTCTGATTGCCGTTGCATCGGATCAACGCTTTCAGGAGGGCGTCTTTCTCGGCTGAGGATTCCTGCTGCGGGATCGGCTGAGCTCCCGGCTCCGGGCTCAGGGACGGGGACTTCATCTTCGCCGGCAGGTGTTGCGCACGGATGAGCTCCCCTTCAGCCACGACGAACGCATATTCCAGGACGCCCTTGAGCTCCCTCACGTTCCCCGGCCAGGCATGCCGCATGAAAAGATCCAGCGCATCGGCGCTGAGTCCCGTGATCTCCTTGCCGCTCTTCGCACGCAGGTGGCGAATGAAATGGTCGGCGAGGGCCGGAATGTCCTCCAGCCTCTCCCGAAGCGGCGGCAGATGAATGGGGATGACGTTGATCCTGAAGAAGAAATCCTCCCGGAATCTGCCCTCGGCCACGAGCTGCTCCAGATTCCGGTTGGTGGCCGTGATGATCCGCACGCCGACGGCGATGGGACGGTGGTCCCCGACGCGCTCCACCCGTTTGGTTTCCAGGGTCCGGAGCAGCTTCACCTGGATGGAGAGGGGGAGGTCCCCGATTTCATCCAGGAAGATGTCCCCCCCGTCGGCCGCTTCGAACCTGCCCTGGCGGTGGCTGTAAGCCCCGGTGAAAGAGCCCTTGACGTGCCCGAAGAGCTCGCTCTCCAGAAGCGCTTCATTGAGGGCCGCGCAGTTGAGCTGGATGAATGGGCCGTCGCAGCGCTTTCCCAGGCTGTGAATGGCGTGGGCGACCAGCTCCTTTCCCGTCCCCGTCTCTCCGAAGATGATGAGCGGGGCTTCGCTCTGGGCAGCCTTTTCAATGATGTCGTAGACCTCCTGCATGACCTTGGAGGCGCCGACCATTCCAAAAAAACTGGGCTGCTCTTCGAGAATCCTGGAAAGCTCGACGATCCTCTGGTCCCTCCGGTCGATCTCCGTGATGTCCGTCACCGTCTCCACAGCCCCCAGCACCTGTCCTTCCGAATCCCGAAGGAGGGCTGCATTCTTGAGCACATGGACGCAGGAGCCGTCCTTTCGCACGAAAAAGCAGGACTTGCGGTTGCTCTCCTCGCCCCTGAAAAGCTGGCACCAGTGCCCCATGCCT
>CAZEOY010000064.1:0-10575 GCA_964513835.1 uncultured Syntrophobacteraceae bacterium | reverse complement strand
CCTTTCCATAGCCTTTATCTCTTTGAAGGGATGAAGAGCAAACGCAATCGGCAGCTGCACCTGGCCAGCACCCGTTTTGACGAGCCCCGGGCGGTCCGACTCGCCCAGGAGTCGGATATGGTCGTCACCATTCATGGCTGTGCCGAGCAGGACGCTGCGGTTCTCCTGGGAGGACTGAACATCCCGTTCGTCTGTCGCATTGAAGACGCTCTTTCCATGGCCGGGTTTCAAGTGGACACCCGGGACGGCCTCCAGGGACTCCATCCAGAGAATCTCTGCAATCTCGGGAAGAGAGGGGGAGGGATTCAACTGGAGCTCTCATCCGGGCTGAGAGAAGCCATGTTCCTGGATCTGACACGGGCCGGGAGGAGGCGGACCACGAACATCTTCTGCCGTTTTGTGGCCATCCTGACTGCCACATTGCAGGGAATCGAAGACTCGGATGACCTTGGTGAGAGCTGTTGAAAGCAGACCGACCGAGGCCTTGTGATACACCCCAAAACGTCTGCTGTCCTCCTCTCCAGCTTCGACTCAACCGACGTCAAGAATCGCGGAACATGCTAAAAAACACTTTTTGTCACTTGCCGGGAATCGGCATTCAGACGGAACGGAAGCTTTGGAGCTCAGGAATCACTTCCTGGGAACAACTCCAGGCGGCCTCGCCCTCTGACCTTCCGCTGCCTCTGGGACGACTGCGGCTGGCGCTGATCCACCTCAATGAGTCTTTTGTCCATTTCGAGAAAAGGAACCCCCTCCCCTTTTACCGGGACCTTCCCTCTGATCAAGGTTGGAGACTTTTCAGCGACTTTCGGGACCTGGCCGTTTTTCTGGATATCGAGACAACAGGCATGGGAGGGCCATGGGACCATATCACCACCATCTCCCTTTACGACGGCCGCAAGATCTCCTGCTACGTTCATGACGACAATCTCATCCAGTTCCGCGAGGACATTGAGCAATACGGTCTCGTCATCACCTACAACGGCAAGACCTTCGATCTCCCCTTCATCCGTCAGACCCTTCACACCCCCATGGGCCACGCCCACATCGATCTGCGCTACGTGCTCAGAAGCCTCGGATACCGGGGCGGGCTCAAGGGCTGCGAGAAGCAGCTGGGGATCGACCGGGAGGATCTCGACGGAGTTGACGGCCTGTTCGCCGTCCACCTGTGGCGGGAATACTTGCAAACCTGGGACCGGAAAGTTCTCGACACGCTCCTCGCCTACAACGTGCTGGACGTGGTCAATCTCGAGCTCCTGATGGTCCTGGCCTACAACGCCAAGCTCAAAGAAACCCCGTTTTGTGACACACACGCCCTCAGCGCGCCTGCCAGACCAGACTTGCCTTACCGGCCCGATCGGGGAACAATAGAGAAAATCAGAAACGGGATGATCACAACCTTTTGGCATTGATGGAGGGAGCCTTATGCTGAAGGCGGGCCATCGGGTGCTCGGACCATTGAAACCGTCAGGAACCTGTTTCCTCCTTATCATCACCATTTTGACCGTGTCTCCGATGCAGCTGTCGGGGGGCCACCCGGGCAGCCGTGCCTTTGCCGAAGAAATCCGGGAATCCGCCATTGCCGGTTCCTGGTACCCTTCGTCACCGGCTGCGCTGCAAGAGCAGATCGAAGGCTTCCTGAGCCGCGTTCCCTCGCCTCGATCATCCGGGGGCTTGATCGCGCTCATTTCCCCCCATGCCGGCTACGCCTATTCGGGTCAGGTGGCGGCTCATGCCTACAAACAGATCGGACCCGATCAGAAGTTCGAGACGGTCCTGATCCTGGCTCCGAGCCACCGGGCCCGCTTTTCCGGCGTGGCCCTCTACGACCGGGGCGGATTCCGCACCCCCTTCGGAGTCGTGCCTTTGGATCCAAAGCTCATAGAGGATTTGAAGAAGCGGGATTTCCGCATCCGCTACGTGCCCGACGCTCACACCCACGAACACTCGCTGGAGATCCAGCTCCCGTTCCTCCAGGTCGTTCTCCCCGGCTTCAAGCTGGTCCCGCTCCTCATGGGAGAGCAGGATCTGCCGACCTGTCAGTGGCTGGCCGAAGCAATCGTGGATTCCATCCGGGGAAAGCCCGTGCTGGTGGTGGCGAGCTCCGACCTTTCCCACTTCCATGACTCCGAAAAGGCCAGAAAACTGGATCAGCAGGTGGTGGATCGCACCTCGGCTTTCGACCCCGAGGGATTGAGCCGGGATCTGAGCTCGGGCAAGTGCGAGGCCTGCGGCGGAGGTCCCATGGTGACTGCCATGCTCGTCGCCCGCAAGCTCGGAGCTGACCGCTCCCAGGTGCTCCAGTATGCCCATTCGGGGGATGTGACAGGGGAGAACAGTCGGGTCGTCGGTTACATGGCAGCCGCACTGTGGGCCAGAACCGAAGCGGGGGGCGGAGGGAATCGGGCGGATAGTGGCAAAGCGGGCATCGACCTCGGCTTGACCCGTGAGGAGAAGATTTTGCTCCACCGCATCGCCCGTGAGAGCATCGAGGCGCGCTGCAGCCAAAAACCCCCCCCTCGATTCGAGGTTGACTTTGCGCGATTGAAGGAGCCCAGGGGCGCCTTCGTCACGCTGAAGAAACGCGGCGAGCTTCGAGGCTGTATCGGCCACGTCGTCGGAAACCTTCCCCTGGACCAGACCATCTCGGAGATGGCCGTGGCCGCGGCGTTTCATGACCCGCGGTTTCCCTCGCTGGCGGAGGACGAGCTCAACGAGCTCCAGGTCGAGATATCCGTGCTGTCTCCGCTCAAGCGCATTCACCGTATTGAAGAAATCGCGGTCGGAACGCACGGGATCTACATGAAACGAGGCGGACGATCCGGCCTGCTCCTGCCGCAGGTGGCCACGGAGTATGGCTGGAACTGCAGCACGTTTGTGGAGAACACCTGTCGAAAAGCCGGCCTGCCGCACGACGCCTGGAAAGACCCGGAAACCGAGATTTACGTCTTTTCGGCCGATATTTTCTGACGGCAGCCAGCCAGGTTCCACCGGGGGAAGGTGAATCATTGACAGGACCCGGGTTACCTCCTGGCTCGAAACCCGAAACTTGAGACTTTAAGGCTTTCTCCGCCTTCTCTGCGTCTCTGCGTGAGTAGAAAACGAAGAATCGGCCGAAACAAGCATCATTGAGGAAAGTTGCGAGGGGCTCCATGGATAGACGACGTTTTCTCCGGCATTGCGGCCGCTGTGCATTCCTCCTGGCCGGGATCGAAATGCTCGACGCCCTGGGGCTTGAAGGATCCGCCCTGGCCCAGGGACTGCAAAAAGGGCTGGTTCACCGGAAGCTCTCCCCCTATTTCACGCCTCTGGACGGTGGTAGGGTCCGCTGCGATCTTTGCCCCAGGGAGTGCGAAGTGGAAAAGGGAGATCGCGGTGAGTGCGGGGTCCGGGAGAATGTGGATGGAAAATACTATTCCCTCGTCTACGGAAACCCCTGCGCCGTCCACGTGGATCCCATCGAGAAGAAGCCTTTCTTCCACGTCCTTCCGGCGTCCAGCTCGTTTTCCATCGCGACGGCGGGATGCAACCTCCACTGCAAGTTCTGCCAGAACTGGGAGATCTCACAGGCACGGCCGGACGACACCTACAATCACGACCTTTCTCCCGAAGAAGTGGTGAAACAGGCGGCTCGATACCAGTGCCGGTCCATTGCATCCACCTACGTCGAGCCCACCATCTTCCTCGAGTACATGCTTGACATCGGGAAGCTCGCCAAAGAGCAGAAGATACTCAAGGTGATTCACTCCAACGGCTTCATCAACCCAGCACCCCTGAAGGATCTCTGCCGGGTTCTCGACGCGGCGTGCATCGATCTCAAAGGATTCAGCGATCAATTTTACAGGGAGGTCACCGGAGGAAGTCTGAAACCGGTCCTCGAGACCCTCAAGCTGCTCAAGGAGAATGATGTCCACACAGAACTGGTGAACCTCATCATTCCCACCAGGAATGATTCCATGGACGAAGTCCGGTCCATGTGCCGCTGGATCAGGACCGAGCTCGGGCCGGATGTGCCCCTCCACTTTTCCCGCTTCTACCCGCTGTACAAGCTCAAGAGCCTTCCGCCGACCCCTGTGGCCACCCTCGAAGCAGCCTGGAAAACAGCTCTTGATGAGGGACTGCACTACGTGTACATCGGCAATGTCCCGGGCCATGCGGCGGAAAACACGACCTGCCCCTCCTGCAGGAAGACGGTCATCGAGCGGAAGGGCTATCAGATTCGCAACGTCAGCCTCGTGGAAGGGCAGTGTCAGTTCTGCCGGCATCCCATCCGGGGGATCTGGGCGGCTTGACCTGTGCGGTGTTTGAATGGAGGCTGACTCCAAGGGCCGGAGCCACCCCAGTTGGACAGGCCCACCACCAGGGATTCAGGAATCTCACTCAAAAAGCGGCTCCGGCGCGTGACCTCCCGCCTTCGCATCCTGCACCAGGAAATGTGCAGATGGTCCGAAGCGCGCGTCATGGCCACATACATGAGGCGCCGCTCCTCCTCGATTCCCTCCTCAGCGGCATCCTCGCTCTCTTGATCCGGCATGGATCTCTGGTGAGGCAGAATGCCCTCCTCCACCGAGACGACAAAGACGGCCTTGAACTCCAGCCCCTTGGCCGCGTGGATGGTGGAGAGCCGAATGCCGTGCTTGTCGTCCGAGGTGTCCTGATCCTCCCTGAGAAGCGCCGCGTCCTCCAGGTATTCGGCGATGCTGCCTTTGGAGGCGGCGTCAGCGATCATCTCCCGGAGGTTCTCCCTGCGGGTTTCAAAATCGTCGGGACCCTCTGCAGTGCTTTCCAGGTGACTCTCATAGCCCGTTTCCCGGATCACCCGCTCCATGGCGACAGCAGGGGGCTCCGAGCGCAGCGACCCGAGGAAGCTCAGGAGCCGCCCCAACTCCGCAGCCGTCTTTTTGGGAATGAGGCCTTTCGAGATGGCATGGCGGCATCCCTCCTGGAGGGACACATCCCTCGGCCTGGCCGCCAGGATCTTCTTCAAGGCGCCCGGCCCCACGCCCCGCCTGGGCACATTGATGATCCGCTCAAAGGAAAGATCGTCTTCAGGATTCACGGCACAAACAAGATAGGCGCTGATGTCCTGGATCTCGCGCCGCTGGAAGAAGCCCTGGGCTCCCACCATGGTGTAGGGTACCCGTGCGGAGCGAAGAGCGCGCTCGAAAGGAAGGGATGTGTATTTGGTGCGGTACAGAATGGCGATGCTCTCCAGGGGAATCTTCCCGTAATTGGCATACTCCCAACATTTACCGGCCACCCAGCGGGCTTCGTCAGCTTCATCGGGGAAGACCTCCACCTGAACAGGCTCCCCGTGCCGACTGCTGTAACAATGCTTTTCAATCCTGTATTGGTTGTGGGCGATGAGCGCATTCGAGGCAGCCACGATCTGGGCTGTGGAACGATAGTTCTCCTCCAGGCGAAAAATGCGGGCGCCGGCATATTTCTCGGGGAATTGGATGAAGTGTGAGGGATCGGCGCCTCGGAACTTGTAGATGCTCTGGTAGTCGTCGCCGACCACCGTGAGGTTGCCATTGCGAAGGAGCAGATCCACCACCTCGTTTTGGATTCCGTTGGAATCCTGGAATTCATCGATGAGAATATAGTCGAAAGCCTCCTGACAGCCGGACCGGATTTCAGGTTGTTTGACCAGCAGATCCCTGGTGAAAAGGAGGATGTCGTCGAAATCCACCGAGTTGCTCCGGGCCAGGGCCTCATTGTAGAGATTATAGACCTCCAGCTTTCGAGGGACTCGCCCCGAAGTTTTGACAAAGTGAATGGGATTCCCTGAATTCTTGGCGTTGGAGATCATGGAGGAGGAGGCGTAGAGGTACTTCCTGTCCAGATCCAGCTCTGCCAGAATCTTCTTCAGGTGGGCCTTCTGCTGGGATTCGTCATGGATGAGGAGAGGCTTGCGATAGCCGAGCAGCTCGCAATGCTCCTTGAGAATTTTGAAACAGGCACTGTGAAAGGTTCGAACCCAGGGGAAGCTCCGGGGCCCCATCCCCGTGGCCTCCTTGAGCCGTGCTTTCATCTCCGAGGCGGCTTTGTTGGTGAAGGTGATGGCCAGGATCTTTGCCGGATCCATTCCCAGTTCGTTCACGAGGTAGGCGATCTTGGCGGTGAGGGTCCTCGTTTTGCCGCTTCCGGCGCCCGCCGTGACGATGGCCGGGCTCGATACATGGGTGGCAGCTTCCCTTTGGGACGCCGAAAGATTTATTATAGACATCCACTCGCTCCCTGAACGCGGGGTCAATTCCCGGGGAGATCACAATTCCGCTCCCTGGAAAGGCCACGAACCTTATACCAGGCGCCCCCATCCCTCAAGGACAAAGTAAGATGTCGAGCCTATCGGTTTGCACCCCCTGACGGAGTTGGGACGGTTTCCTCTTCAAGGTCGGCCTTTCGCGCTTGGACGGTGACCACGAGTCGGGCGCGAACATGCACGGTGCTGCTGAAAAAGCCTTTTTTTTGAGCCCTTACCTCAATCCAGACGGACTCAACCCTGCCGTCCTCACCCCTCACAAGGCCATCGGTGCACGACCATGGCACGGTGTCGCCCGGTTCGGGAGAAGCTGAAACGATCGAGACGAAATGGCTGACGTAGTCGTAATTCGGCCCTATGTCGATCTGTTTTCGGTCGATGCTCTCAGCTTTCTCGCTGATCCACGTACTCGGATGGTGTATGCTTGCCTCGATCCACCGGGTCTCCTGCTTGAATGGTGCAGCCGACGCGGAGGTGAACAGGCAGAAGCAAGCCAAAAATAGTAGCAGGGCAAAATTCAAAAACCATCCTCGCATTTCTCCTCCCGCATGGATGTATGATTCCGTCCCACAGACTCTGTCCCTAATCCAAACTGATTGCTCAAATATTTTTCGTATTTCATACCAGATTGTCAGATAATCAATTATGAATATTTCAGGAATTGTCAATCCGCGGATTGCCCGAGACCCATGGGCATGCCGGACCTCGCTACGGGGCCGCTGCTGTTTCCCCGGCGGCTGCCTTGCGGAAGACAGGCATGTGGCAGCCATCCTGAGAATTAATAGTTTTAAGCCATCGTCCTCTTTTGAGTGACGAGCAGGAACTGAATGCGGAGGGTCCATGTCCGGTCAATTTCGTGAAAACCTTGTGGAGGTCCTTCTGGCGGTGGCGCCCATCACTCTCATTGTGATCCTCCTGCAGGTTTCGGTGATTCACATGCCCACGATGCTCTTTGTGAAATTCATGATTGGAGCGATCCTGGTCACGATCGGTCTGTTGCTCTTCCTCCAGGGGGTCAAGATCGGTCTTCTGCCCATGGGCGAGATGATCGGTGCGGAGCTGCCCAAACAGGCCGGCCTGCCCCTCATTCTGCTCACGGGGTTTCTCCTCGGGTTCTTCGTGACCATTGCAGAACCTGACGTCAGAGTGCTCGCTCACCAGGTGGACGTCGTGTCTCAAGGCGACATCGGAAAGACCCTGCTCATCTTGACCGTGGCTCTGGGAATAGGGATCTTCGTCTGCCTGGCCATGCTTCGGATTGTCCTCGGCATTCCCATGGCCTATCTGCTGGCAGGCGGTTATCTGGCGGTGCTCGTGCTCTCCTTCCTCACTCCCCCCGATTTCGTCCCCATCGCATTTGATGCAGGCGGAGTGACAACGGGCCCGATTACCGTTCCCTTCATTCTCGCCCTGGGCATTGGAACGGCATCGGTTCTGGGTGGACGATCTTCCGTAGCGGATGCTTTCGGGCTGGTCGGACTGGCTTCCATTGGTCCCGTTCTCGGCGTGATGTTTCTCGGGATGTTCTATCGATGAGCGAGCTGTTTGAATTTCTTGAGATCGGAGAGGTTGTGCTGGAGGTGCTCGTCGCCCTGGGTCCTTTGGTCCTTCTCTTCATCATCTTCCAGGTTTTCTACTTGAAGCTTCCGCGGCAATACGTGCTGAACCTGCTAAAAGGCCTGGGCCTGTCTTTACTAGGGCTCGTGCTCTTTCTCCAGGGAGTGAAGGTCGGTTTCTTTCCGGCCGGGACGAGGATGGGGGAAATCCTCGGAAATATCGCTCACCGGTGGGTCCTGATCCCCATTGGATTCAGTCTGGGGTTTGTAGCCACCATCGCCGAGCCGGCAGTCCGCATCCTGAGCTTCGAGATCGAAAAAACATCCAGTGGCGCCATACGGTCGAAGACCATTGTCATGACCCTGGCCATAGGGGTGGCATTTTTCGTGGCGCTGGGGATGTTGCGCATTCTGATCGGGATTCCCATCCACTATCTGATTGTCCCCGGATATCTGATCGCCTTGGTAATGCTCAAGTTCACCGATGCAACCTTTGTGGCCATTGCCTTCGATGCGGGCGGCGTGGCTACGGGTCCCATGACGGTCACCTTCGTGATGGCCATGGCCGTGGGTGTGGCCACGGTCATGGACAACCGAAGCCCGATTCTGGACGGCTTTGGTTTGGTGGCGCTGGTTGCTTTGGCCCCGATTCTTTCGGTGATGGGCTTCGGGATCCTCTATTCTTCCAGGAAAGGGAAGTGATTATGGACTTCAGGCATGAGTATGATTTGATTGTGACCATCGTGAGCAGGGGATTCGCCGAAAGGATTGTGCAGGCATCAAAAGAAGCCGGAGCCGAGGGGGGGACTATTTTCTTCGGGCGAGGCACAGGCATCCATGAAACTAAAAAACTGCTGGGAATCCCCATAGAACCCGAAAAGGAAATCGTGCTGACGGCAGTTCCCAGGGATATGACGGAGAAGGTGCTGTCGCAGGTCATTGAGGCCGGACACCTCAACCAGCCGGGGACTGGCATAGCCTTCGTCCTGGAGTTGAAAAAAGTTGCTGGAATCTGCCATATCCTGGACGGAGAGTGGCAATGCGATCCCGCATGACCGGACGGAGGAGTTGAAAAAGGGGTTGAGAGCAGTCGCGGACTTGAACGCTCTATTCACAGGGACTTCCCGATCTCCATGGCTATTTGTGAGGTTCATACAGCATGCATGAAGTGGATCTTCTGTCGAACATCGGACTTGCCATTGTCACAGCGACCGCTTTCGCTCTACTTGCCAAGGCCCTGAAACAACCGCTGCTCCTGGCTTATCTGGCGGCAGGGGTCGTGCTCGGGCCAAAGATCGGCTTCGGGCTGATCCACGATGAGGCAAGCATCTCGCTCATTTCCGAGATCGGCCTGATTCTCCTCCTTTTCATCATCGGGCTGGAAATCGATCTCAAGAAGCTCCTCTCCGCCGGCAAGACGCTCATCGTCTCGGGGCTGTCCCAGTTCCTGATCTGTGTGGCCCTTGGGATGGGTTTCGCTGTCCTCATCGGCTTCCAGATGGGAGGCGGCCGGTTCGATGCGCTCTACCTTGCCGTGGCGATGGCGTTGAGCAGCACGATGATCGTCGTGAAAATCCTTTACGACAAGTTCGAGCTCACGACTCTGCCCGGGCGGATCACTCTCGGAATCCTCGTCTTTCAGGACATCTGGGCCATCCTTTTCCTGTCTCTCCAGCCGAATCTGCTGAGCCCCGCAGCCTCGATCATTCTGCTCTCGTTCGTGAAAGGTGCGGGCCTGGTGCTCTCGAGCCTGGCCGTCAGCAGGTATCTGCTCGCACACGTATTTTCCTTTATTGCGAAGATTCCCGAACTGCTCCTTGTCACCGCCATTGCCTGGTGTTTTCTCATCGCCGGTATTGCAGGCGTCCTGGGGCTTTCGAGGGAGATGGGGGCTCTTGTTGCCGGGGTGAGTCTTTCCACTTTCCCCTACAACATCGACGTCATCGCCAAGGTGATCAACATCCGGGACTTCTTCGTCACCCTGTTCTTCGTGGGGCTGGGTCTCAGCATTCCCATGCCGACCGTCTCGGTGCTCGCCTACGCCGCCCTGGCCTCCCTCTTTCTTGCTGCAACGAGGTTTCTTTCCATTTTCCCCGTCCTGTACTCGATGAAGAACGGTCTGAGGGCAAGCTTGATCCCTTCCATCAATCTCTCCCAGATGAGCGAGTTCTCCCTCGTCATCGCAACCCTGGGACTCGGCTTCAACCACATCGACTCGAGGGTGGTGGCGATCCTGACTTTCATCTTTGCCATCACCTCGGTGCTTTCAACCTACATGATCCAATACAATCATCAGATCCAGGCCCGGATCTCCCCTTTCCTCGAAAAGCTCGGCTTGAGGGACATCGACAGACAGGGTGCGACAACCAGGGAAACAGAGCAACCCAAGGAGATCGTGTTTCTCGGCTTTTTCAGGGAGGCGAGCTCGATTTTTCACGAGATTGAGTCGATGCAGGACGGCAAGGGCGAACCTCTCACGGAGAAGATCCTGGTTGTTGACTTCAACCCCCTGGTCCACAGTGAGCTCAACCGGCGTGAGGTCAAGTGCATTTATGGAGACATTTCGAGTGTGGACACCCTGAAGCACGCCCACGTGGATCATGCGAAAACAGTGGTGTGCACCATTCCCGATTCCATTCTGCGCGGCACGACGAACGAGAAACTGCTGGGCCTCTCCAGGCGCCTTTGCCCGCAGGCCCAGGTGATCGTCACCGTGGACTGACCCTCGTGTTCCATCCAGGTCACGAACCGGGG
>CAZEOY010000063.1:0-10599 GCA_964513835.1 uncultured Syntrophobacteraceae bacterium | reverse complement strand
GGCAGGACCCCTACGAAAGGTGCCGGGGCGAAAAGGGATGTCCTATACCGAAGAGAACTGGGTCGACGAGGATGCCACTTCGAACCGAGGTGTCGACGAATGAGGATTGAGGAATGACGGAAGGTTTTAAACCCAGCTTCACAATCACCAATCGGATCACTGCCGCCCTGACCCGCATTGAGGGGGTTCGGAGGTTCCTCGGGGCGGCGACGCTGTCGGAGACCTGGGTGAGTGAAATGCTCTGCCGAGCTTTGGTTCCGGTGAAGGCGGCATGGACAGGGTATTCACAGAAGGCAACCGGCGATATTAGCAGCGGGATCTGAAGGTTAATGCTGCGGTGCATGTAGGGCTGTTGGTTTCAGAGGGAGCGACCAACAAGCTCGTCCACCGGTTGAAGAAGACCGACTGAAGTCACGACAATCTTGCGACAC
Source organism: uncultured Syntrophobacteraceae bacterium (assembly GCA_964513835.1). GTDB lineage: Bacteria > Desulfobacterota > Syntrophobacteria > Syntrophobacterales > Syntrophobacteraceae > JALOOX01. The sequence goes on along the minus strand of CAZEOY010000063.1, from coordinate 10,168 downwards.
AACTTGTGACATACTCACGACTCGACTTGCGACAGCCCCTTTGGCAGGGTCCTGCTGTTCGACGACGGAACTGAGACCTTGACGGGGATCTGGTAAGCTGTTTGTCTTTGAGGCTCACCTCACCTTGCCGAACAGGTTCCGCCCCTCTTGGGTTAAGAGAGATCAAGAAGATGACCGTTCGATCTCATGCACATGCGCGTGGACGCATGGAGGAACGTAGAGCCACAGAGGAAGATGCAGTTGCTCCCGATCAACATGGTAAACGATTTGCGATATACCGGTCCCGCATCCGCCTCATGCGATCTTTGGAGGCGCGGCACTATGCCTACCTGGGCTAACTGCTTTGCCTTGACGGAACGTACGGGAATGCCAACGGTGAGTTTCTGGTATGAGGTGAACGATACTAAGTTTATAATTCAAGCGTTAACTTGATCTCGTGGAGGACACTGATGGAAGAACGACTTACGGCCGCCCAACTCAGGAAGCTCAGCGTTGCCGAACGTATTCTCCTCGTTCAAGACATATGGGACAGTATTGCCGAGGAGCAAGAATCGTTGAAGGTGACGGACGCTCAACGCAAGGAACTGGATCGACGCATCGATGCCTACAACGCCTCCCCAGGCGAGGGGGCCTCGTGGGAGGAAATCAAGAACAGGCTGAAGGCTTCCAAATGGTAAGAGCTCTTCTGATCCGTCCAGAGGCTGAGAGCGACATCGAGGAAGCCTATAGGTGGTACGAAGAACGAAGTGCTGGGCTGGGAGCTGAATTCCTGTTTTGTCTGGAAGAGGGATTTGGGCGGGTCCAGCGGAGTCCGGAAAGATATCCGGTGGTTTACCGGAACTTGCGCAGGCACTTGATTCGCCGTTTCCCTTATGGCATCTTCTACATGCCGGAGGCGGACGTGATCGTGGTCGTTGCTGTGCTGCACGGCCGCCGGAATCCTGATGTATGGAAATCCCGCAATTGATCCTTCACGAGGGACTTTGCGCCTCCCAAGAGAAGAACTGGAAATCGCCGCTAATTGCCGAAGTGTCAGCGACAATCGCCCTGAACACCTCCAATGGAAGGCCCGGCAATTCGTTCCGAAATGAGTTCACGAAGGGGAGCCAGAAAACATCAGGGTCTGGGAGACAATCCCAGGCCCAATTGCTTTTTGTCCCCAACACTATCCCCAACAAGCACTGTCAAAAAGCGTTCCCCAACAATTCCCATAAACCCGGAAAATGTGCACGCTCGCCCTGCCATCCGTTCCTTCCACCTTCTCCACACCAGAAAACAGGTTCCCTTTCCGTCATCTCATTCTGGAGCTCTTCCTCATCATCCCTGCAATCATTCTGATTCCGAAAAAGTGTTCTACCTGTCCTCGAGGTCATGTTCTTGATGAATCAGCTCCAAATCAACAGCGTTTCTGCGTTTATGGGAAGCCTTCATCTTGGAATTTGGGGTACCGACGCGCAAGTACCACCTGTCAAAATGATTCAGATGAAGCCTCGCTGCCGCGGTTCCGAACAGGCTGAGGATGATGCCGAGCGTGATTTCCGTAAGGGTCTTTTTGTATCTCAGGATGCCGACGATGACAGGGCCGGCGATGAAGGTTGCGGCCAGAGTGATGAGGGTCAACACGGCGCTGCGGACGGTGAGTAGGGAGGCGGTCCAGAAGGCAGCCGCGAGGTGGGTCAGTCCGGCCAGGGCCAGGAAAGCCAGGAAGGCGGCCGCGACGCTCAGGAGTGGCTGAAGCCGCCAGACCTTGAAGCCCCTGTTCCCGGCAACGTCGAGGATTTTCATGAGAGACGGCCGTCGGCCCTCGGAACGGTCGGGATGGTCCATCAGGGGCTCGACCTGGAGGAATCCCCACGGTACCCTTTCCTCGGGCGGGGGTGAAAATCCCTCGATGGACCGCGGGAATTCCTGCTCCGTCATGCGGTAGCCGCTGGTCATGAGAGCATAGGCTTCCATGTCGGAAAACGAGTCCAGGTCCGTGCGGATGGCCGCGAGGCGTCTCTGCACATCCTTGCGGATGCCATAGCTCGTGAGGGGAGCTTGTCGATCGTTGCCTCCTCCCTCGATGGGAGTGGTCTCGGGAGGAGGGTCAGCACACCCGATCCATGGCACCGGATCCACGTCCAAATCCTTCTTCAGGTGAACGAACATGACTCCTCGCGCAAGGGACGCACGCCGACGGGCGTTGACCTCACGGTACTGCGCCTCCCGGACCCTGGCCTGGAGGATGCTGTTGGATCGCAGCGGCACGCTGACCAGGCCGTCGCCGGGACGATTCTGGCTGCTCATCTGGCCGCTCGCATCACTCACCAGGAGCACGGTGCAGCTCTCCTCGAGGAGGCCCGCCATGCCCTGGTTGTCGTGCACGCCGCCGTCCACGAGCCTCACGACCCGGTCAGGGTAGAGTCCCGGCAGCGCCAACGGTTCGAATATTCCCGGTACGCAGGCCGAAGCCGCCACTGCATGGCCCAGCCTCACACTCCGGTATCCCGGCGGCGCTTCGTGGTAGTACATGCGCCGGAGGCGGTCGTTGGCGTCGATTTCTTCACTGAGCCCCGCCGGGGGCTCGCCCATCCATGAGGCCGTGAACTGCCAGTTGTGCCCCGTGTTGAGCGTGGTGGCGTTGAGGATAAGAATCGGGACCTTGGCGGACCGCTGCCAGTTGTCTCTTCTCGGTACGAACTCGCCGTTCCCCGTCCAACCCAGGGGCTCCACGAAAAGCTCGTTGATCCAGCGCGGAGCGAGTCCCTCACCGTCGTCCACCCGCCCGAAGAGCTCACTTTCGAAAAGATCTCCCGCCCGGAGGGTCCGGGAGTGGTTCGGAAGAAGGATCATCTTGAGATTGTAGAGCCAGTCCGCGGCCACGCGCGTGCGAATGTTGCGCTGAACGCCCTCCAGGAAATCCTTTTCGATTTTCCTGACGATCTCGACATAATCTTCCCGGGTGATCTCCTCGTCCCGTCTGGCCTGCAGGAGACGACGCACCTCGAGGTAATAGTGCGCCCCGATGACGGAGCCGCCGGAAACGCAGGAGAGCACTTCCACACTGCGCAGGACGTCCAGCTCCGCAAGCTTCGCCAGGACTCCGATGTGAAAGAGGGAGGCACGGAAACCGCCTCCGGAGAGGGCCAGTCCGACCTTTCCCCGGGAGGCGCTTCGAAGGGCCGCGCCGCTGCTGCCCAGGAATTCCTGGAGAGCCTCCCAGGCTTTCCCCGATTCAGGAGCAGATGTCGAGCCGGCTCTCACGTCGTGCATGCGAGCCAGTGTGGCCAGCTGCCGCGCCGTGGACTCGTACTCCCACTCCTTCCTCTTCGGGAGGTCGAGAGCCCTCCTGAGCCAGGGACGCGCCTCGTCGTATCGACCCAGCCCGAAGAAGGCCTCGGCGATGGTCGCGGAGAACCACCATTCATCCTTGAGCCATTGGTTTCGAGGTTCATCGGCCAGCGGGGGAACCGTTTTGACGATATCTTCCCGGATGTGCTGAGCTTCGAGCCGCCTGGATTCAGCCGTTTTCGAGGCAAAGCCGGCCGTTTCGGCCTGCGCCGCCTCGAGGTCGGCGAGCAGGTCCAGGACGAAGGCGGCATTGATGCTTGTGTACCCGAAGTCCCCTGCGACCCCCTCACCGTATCCGCGGGAGTAATAGGCCAGCGAGCGCTCGAGGTGCTCCTTCTGGGCATCGATTTCCCAACGTCGCTTATGAATGGCGCCTGCAATGCCCAAGGTCTCCTGATCGTTCGTCTCCGCGAGGGACTGGCCGCTCACCGCCGCGGTTTCGTTCAGGATCTCGATGGCGCGGTCGAGCTTCGTGTCCGATGGCAGGTCCGGGTCCTTGTAAGTGCAGAGAGCATACTGCTGGAGGATCTTGAGATGCAGAGACTTGTCACTCGGGGAGCGCGCTCCATTGCGTGCCCTGGCCAGGATGCGCCGGGCGAGGCCAAACCGGTTCTCGCCTTTCAGCGCCAGGGCCAGATCGAGCATTTCCCCGGGGCTTGCGCTCTGCCCACGAAGGATCTGGGTCGCCTTGGCGACAGCTTCAGAGCTGGTCGCGCGTTCGGATTCTTCCTGTTTCACTGTGCTCTCCCTCGTCAAGAGTACTGGTTCCAAGCACGTGGACATCCTATTCGGGCTTGCCCTGTCCCGAGCCGGGATGGAACCTCCCGGCGCATTCGAGAAGGGCGTCTTCGATCTGTTGCACGCAGAGGACGGCGTCCTGCCGCCCCTTGCGGGCGCGGCGGATGAGCGTCAAATTGCGAAGGGTGGTCTCGGGTTCCCACTGCTCGCGCACCGAGGCCAGGGAGTCGCCGAGAGCCGCCGTGGCGCGCTCCTCATCACGGGCGAGCACCGCCAGCTCATGGCGCGTGGCATGAGCACAAAGCAATGAGGCCTCAAGGAGAGGCTCTTTCAGCCGATGGTCTGCCCATCGGGAAGAACAACGTATACGTAGGAGTGGACGCTCTTCAAATCAGGAACTCAACGTTTCGTGCATTGCAGCGGGCCAGTGGTCTTCAATGGCGCGCGGATTGAACACTGAGCCGGGAAAACCAAGCGCGGAGCCCCTGAACCAATACAGATGTCGAATCTGCTTCGGTCAGACCGCCCAGAACCGATGCAAGATCGACCCAACCACCACCGTCACCGAATTCTGATAAGGATATGTCAATCAAGTCACTTGGATAGTAAATTTTCGGTTACTATACCCCATGAAGAGATGAGATCAACATAATTTCTCCTGGGTAAACCCCCGGTTTGCCGGGGGGACTCCCAGAGTTTGACAGTTCCGGGAGTAAGCTTTTCTCAAGCTGGTTCAACAACATGCGATTGGACGAAGATCTCATAAAGCCAAGTTCAAGCCGATTGGCATGTTGAGGTTCCGGCTCGGTCTTTTTCTTGCGTTACACCAGGAGCCAACCTCCAAAACCGCCGGATGGGCGCAATACTTCCAAGCCCCTTTGAGGGGCTCCTGAATTCTCAAGCCTCCGGCTTTGCCGGAGGTATCTGACTGAAGGGTATGATCTCTTTCATGGGCTGCTCATTAAATCCAGAGTGCCCCCTTCGGTAACCTCCGTTGTAAAAATGTGGGGAATCGAAGAAGGCATCCGATTCGGCATATTTTTCTGAAACCAGATGCCCCTCCCCCCGGTCTTGCTTCTTGTCAATCTAATGGAGATGTAATGTGCTGATGCAAGGGGCAGGGAGAATTTATTTGAGGGAGTCGAGGAAAATACGAGGGGAGGGCAGGGGAATCGATAGGATGACTTCGCCCAGTGAGCATGATCTGGGAGTTTGAAGATTGGCGAATTCGTCGTGTAGGTGGGAAATACGGTGGGAAACCGAAAAGTTGAGAAAGCAAAAAAGGGCTTGAGAGATTCTCTTAAGCCCTTGAATTTGCTTGGTAGCGGGGGGAGGATTTGAACCTCCGACCTTCGGGTTATGAGCCCGACGAGCTACCTGACTGCTCCACCCCGCGCCAGATCAAATTAAGATATTGAACTTTATTCTATTTGTCAACAGCGATTTTTGCCCAAGGTTTCCATTGGGGTTGACACTGTCAGGTCTGATCGTGATATACGAACACCCTATGTAACTTCTCACGATAGATGGTTGTTGCTGACATGATTCTGGCCGGGATTTCCGATGACACTGTCATTTGGTTTCCATCGGACTTTGGGGTTCTGGTGAGCCGTGACAACCTTGAGGCTCACTTGAACAACTTGAGAAACCAGACGGCTTGGGCAAAGGGTTGATGGGCTCGAGGAACTCGGCGGTTGGAGCCGATTTTTGATGGTCAGGGTTCTATGGAGTGCAGGCCGACCCGGGGAGATGAATGAGATGACGGTTCCGGCTATGGTTGTTCGTCAACAGGATCCTTGTCTTGCGATTGGGGGAGGGGGCCCGATCTGATGCCTGCTTTACTCGTACGGCGAGAAAACGATGAGGAAGAGCTTTATGTGATTGAAAAGGAGGTGGTGACTCTTGGCCGAAACCACCCGGCCAGCGGGATCATCAATGACATTGATCTGCCCGACCGCACGGTGTCGCGCCGCCACGCACGCATCGTTAAGGACGGCGGGATGTTCTATATCGAGGACCTCGGATCTGAAAACCGCCTATTCGTCAACGACCGTCCCGTCAGAAGAGTGCCTCTGGCTGACGGCGATTCCATCATCATCGGCCAGTACGTGCTGGTCTTCCAGTCCAAGCAGGTGAAGACTGTGGACCCCGAGGGCTTCCTGGTGGGGCCCCTGGACCTCTGCAAGACGATGGATCTGAACTATCTCATCCTGCAGCGGCTGAGCAACTTGCTGATCACCGTAACCAGTGTCAAAGATTTCTTGCGGGCGGCAATGGATTTGATCCTTCAGAGTGTTCGAGCTCGTTCGGGGGTGCTGCTTCTCAAGAACCCTGACGGCAGTTATGAGGAGATGCCCACCGCGGCCCTGAATGCTCCATGGAGCCGGAGCATGGTGGCGCACGCAGTGCAGAATCGTCGTTCGATCCTGACTGGGGAGGAGTTCTCGGCCAGCGACACCATGGTATCACGAGGCGTGCAGTCGGCTCTCTGCGCGCCGTTAGTGCATGAAGGTGAGGTGCTCGGTGCCATCTACCTGGAGGATTCTCAAGACGGCCAGTTCTCTGAAGATGGCCTCATCATCTTGACGGTTATTGCCAACCAGATCGCTTCAGGGATCGAGAAAGCAGCCCTCAATGAGAGACTTTACCGGGAGGTGCTGAGGCGCAAGAACCTGGAGCGGTTCATGTCGCCCCGGGTGGCCGAGCGTATCGCTCAGGACTGTTCGAATCAAGAGGAGCTCGCTCTGAGAACGGAAAAGCTCACTGCGACCATCCTCTTTGCAGACATCCAGGGGTTTACACTCCTCAGTGAACGATTGGACGCGGAAGAGATCGCGCACCTCCTTACTCGCTACTTCACCCTCATGACGGATGTTCTTTTTCGGTGGGAGGGGACCCTGGACAAGTATCTGGGCGATGGGCTTCTGGCGATCTTCGGGGCTCCGTTTCAGTGCGACGATCATGCGTCACGCGCGGTTCAATGCGCCCTCGAGATGCTGGAGCAGCAGGAGAAGCTCTTGGTGAGTCTGCCCGCTGATCAGCGTTTTGCCATTCGGATTGGGGTCAACACGGGAGAAGTGGTGGCAGGATATCTGGGCTCGCCACAGCGCATGGAATATACGGTTCTTGGAGAGCCCGTCGTAGTGGCATACCGCCTTCAATCACTGGCGGACCCCGGTACGGTGTATCTCGGCCGCCCCACGTATGAGCTGGTTAAAGGTGGTTTCGATGTCACCTATGTGGATCGAATCCAAACTCCAAAGGGCCGGCGCGAAATTGAGGTCTACCGCCTTTGTCCCTCTCACGAGGCCACTTTGCCGCCGCCATCGGGCAAGTTGCAGACTGGATAGAAGTCGCTCGGGTATGTGTTCGTCTCCTTGGTCGCAGCGCTTCTCACCGGTTTGACCCAAATCCAGCGTGTCGGATTCCGTTCATGCCCTCGTCAGAAAAGCAGGGACGGAAGGGGTAGGTGTCTCCGAGGGGAGTGTGAGCTCCACGGAGGCGGCTGACGGGAATGGGTGGAATCCGGGAGTCTGGCTCGCAGGAAATCGACCGCTTCGGCAACTGTCAAACCGATGGCAGACAGACACAATACCAGGAAAGGGGTCAGAACAAACCACATCATGACAGGTTCCTCCTTTAAATGAGGTGGGGCGCTGCCGTGGCATCCCTTGCCCGCTCCTCACCACATCCAGGGTTGCTGGCCGGCGAGAACACGTCTGTTTCATGCGACCGGGGATGCGCCTCTCCATGAGTATCACTGCGCTGAGCCTGCAACTGATGACAATCCCGGCAATCAGATTCCGCAGAGATTCACGATTTCAGGATAGACGGTAAGCGCAGATCAGAAAGGTCGGATTCTGTCTACAAACCCAATATAGCCCCCTGAAAGCTCCAGGTAAATGTCATCCTTTTGACGATTCATTCCGAAGTGAGTAGCATCGCACCCTGGCAGGTCATGGCAGGCTCACTTCTGCCACCATGGTTTTTGTAATGGAAGGTGCTTTTCGGGATCCCGCTCGGGCTGGAGTCCTTCCTCTTCGGCTCCTTCACTGGCTGGCCCACCAGGGTTCATCTGAATTGCCTGCAGGAGCCTTCTGGTCTTCGCCAGTTCGGCTTCTGCCGCTTTCAGCCCTGTTTCAAGATCCTGCCGCTTCGACTCCGCTGCCCGAAGATATTCGCATTCCTTGCGGAGTTCGCCCAGCTCAATGAGAAGCCTCTCGTATCGGTCTCGACTGACAGTCACAACATCCCTCGCCATTGTCTGTAGGGTGGTCTTGAGCGGATTGATGTCCTGTCTATGTCGCTTCCTGTTGACCAGGTTTGTCACCTCGGATTCCAGGAGGTAGGTTCGATGATTTATCTTAAACTTAGTTAGTATTCCGGATGCAAGATACCTCTGAACGGTCTTGGTGGAAACAGTGAGTGAGCGAGCCGCTTCTTCGATGCTGATCTTCTTGTCTGTCTCAATTTCCATCATTCATGTCCTTAATTACTGTCTGTGTCCGGATAAAATGTCCTTTCTCATATACCACGGTTCTTCGGTGAGTATCCAGCGCATAAGACGGGGCCGTGTTGGTACGAGTGACCCGGAGTTGAGCAGAGAGAGGCGGGCGCTGACCCGCGAGCTCTGCCTGAGCCATTCTGTGTTTGAGGGTTTCGCGTTACGATGAGGTTGTCACCCGGTTCTTCGTGTTTTATGGTTTCCTGAAATAATTGCTCGTTCTTGTAAAGATTCGGCTGGTTTGCTGGTCGTTTATTCTGAAGGACCCTGATTTTCTGATGCATAGTGCATTCTGGAATCGAGAGTTTTGTGCGTTTGGACAGGGTAGGTTTCCGTCTTTTTTGCATAGCATGATTCCTTTGAGCCATTCCAAGGGAGTGTGGTGCGTGAAAAGGGCGTTGTCGGGTCGATTTTAGCTCGACTGGGGGTCGACGGAGCCGGTACCGATCCGGTTCGAGTTAAGGATTGAGGATGAAAAAGTCAGATCTGCAAAAGCTCACCGAAAGTGTGAAAGGTGCTGAGGCGGTAATGGCGGCTCTTGAAAAGGGGGAATGCAGCACTGAGCAAGCCATCGACAAGACTTTGACGTTTATCGGGGAGTTCCAATCCCTCGCGAGTTCTCTGGGTTCGAAGGGTTTGGCGCAACTCGGCAAAATGCTGCAAAAGTTTGGTTCCGTTCCTTCTCCGGGTGCGGAGCATTTGACGACGCTGTCTTATGCTCTAAGTGTTCTGCGTAAGGGAATGGAAGATGCGAGTGCAGAGGGGTTGCGCGCCGCCATGGTCGAGTGCCTGGAGGTTCTGGGTGTGGAACCTTTGGAGATGTCAGTTCCCTATGCATCCGAATCTTCGAGCAAGGATAAGGCTGGTCGCGAGCAGTCCTGGTCGGTCGAGACCATTGAAGCTGAAAGACCGCAAAAGAAACCAGCTCCTCCTCCCCGTGATCCTACCCATGTCAGATCACCCGTGGTTGCGAAAGAACCCCCTTCGCAGCTCAGCAGGCCTGTTCAGAAGCAGGCCGCGGAGCCTGCCAAGCCCACCCCAGCGGCCACCGTTCCCGCGCAACAGGAGGTGCGCCAGCTTGCTGGCAAAATGATTGCGACTCCCGGCCCTGACGAAAACACCGCTCGCATTGAATTGCCCAAAGAAAGCCTCGAGAAGGTGGAGTATCTGCTCTGCCCCTTCGACGCCGAAAACCCTTTGACTCAGCAGCTTTCGGACGGCGATGAACTGTTGCAGGATATTTTAAAAGAGGTCAATTCATTCATGGCGTGCTTGGTTGAAGGGGACCTCGAAGAAGCGCAATCCGCCCTCGAGACCTTGGCAAATGTGCAGGGAGATACGGGGCTGTTCAATGAGATCGGCTCCATGGCCAGAAACCTCCATACCTCCCTGCGTAATTTTGCACAGACGCTTGACCCTGAGCTGAAGGAAATGGTTGAAGACAGGCTGCCGGACTCGGAACATCGCCTGGAGCACATCATCGAATTGACGGAAAGTGCTGCCAACACAACCATGGATCATGTGGAATCCATTCGGAAGCGAATGGAAGCGGACCAGGCCAAACTGAGGCAACTGGAGCAGCATTTCGCGCGA
>CAZEOY010000062.1:5096-10614 GCA_964513835.1 uncultured Syntrophobacteraceae bacterium | reverse complement strand
GGTCTCAGAGCGGGATCCGAACGTCTGCGCCGCAATACGCTGGGTCAATCCCGGCTCTGGGCCTTCGGAATTTCCGGAGATCTGCCGATCTGCGTCGTCCTCGTAAACGATCCCCTGGACTTGGGAACAGTTCGAGAACTGCTTCAGGCTCACACATTCTGGAATGAACGGGGCTTGAAAAGCGATCTCGTCATCCTGAACCATGAAGCAAGCGGATACGATCGACCGCTCCAGCAACAATTGGTCAAGTTGATCCAAATCTATTCTGTTCATACAGGAGTCGACCAACCGGGAGGTGTATTCCTGAGATCGGCAGAGCAGCTTTCAGGTGAGGATCTGACATTAATGCTGAGCGCCGCTCATGTAGTGCTGTTCGCCTCCCGCGGCTCGATTGCCCACCAGTTAAGCAATCCTCCGGAGACTAGCGCCTTCCCCCCTGCCGTTCGACCGCTCGCATCGGTCATTCCGGATGAGCATCCATACCCCGATTGAGACGCGCCTACCCCAAGCCGCGTCGCCATTCATAGACAGGATGTGATCCCCTCCGGCTGGCAACATGTGAAGCTGGCGCGCTCATCGGCGTCTTGGCCGAGCGTGTCGGATTGATTCGTGCTCGCGATCGTATGAATGACGCTGCGGCAGTGATTCGCCCGCTGCTACTTCTTGAACCTTGCGCCCTTTGCCCTGAGGCCCGGCCCCCCAGTCCAGGTTTCCCGGGAGCAGAGGGGCTCCTTTTGCCATCCGATCACTTTGCTGGTGATTCTGTGAGGAGAGGAAGACCATGAGCCAGGAGATTTCCCTCGAAATGTTGAGAAATCAACTTCCCTACTATCAACTGCGCAAGACGCGTCAGAGTCGGGTTCAATTGAACTGGCAGTCCGAGTGGGAGCGCTTTGACGCAGGCGCGCTTTTCAATTTCGACCTCGGCTCCGTTGCTGCCGACAGACTGGCCGAAATGCGGCAGAGAACCGATTCCCTCCTGGATGGGAACCATGCGGCCCTTTCGATCCTCACCCGCCTCGTGGACGGGCTCTGCGGCTACCCCATCACCCCCTCCACACCGATTGCCGAGGATTTCGCGCGGGCGGCTGCCAACGGAACCCGGAACCTTTTCGGCCATGAATTGATGTATTTCCAGCCGAGCGACGAGCTTTCCGCCATCGCCGCCGTGGAAGCCATGGCCTGCCTGGGCGGCCGCTACGTGGACAACACCTCATCGCAAGGTCTGGTGCTCAAGACCAAGAACCTCTTCTCGGTCGCCGGAAAACGCCTTCCCGTCATCATGACGGTCATGGCCCGGGAAGTGAACAAGGGGTCCCTCAGCATCCACTGCGGACACACCGACTTCTATGGGGTCCGCAACGCCGGTTGGGCTCAACTGGTTTCGGCGGACAACCAGGAACTCCACGATCTCCTTCCCATCGCTTTCAAGGTGGCTGAGCTGCGACAGGTGATGCTTCCCTGCATGGTCATCGGGGACGGTTTCATCAAGAGCCACGCCCTGGAGAACGTCAAGGAGCTCTCCGACGCCTTCCTCCGTGAGTTCGTGGGCCCTCCCAACAGGCTTTACCAGCCTCGGTTCGGCCAGAGCACCCTGTCGGGCACCTTTACCGACACGGACCTCTCCATGGAGGGCCAGATTTCCCAGGACTTCGCCTACCGCTTCCTCAAGAAGGGCTTCGTGGCCGCCATGAACACCGTCAATCAGCTCCTGGGCACCAACCACAAGGTGGTGGAGTGCTATCGGACGGAGGACGCCGAAATGGTTCTGGTCATCCTCGGCTCCGGTGCCGGGGTTTTGAAGGACGTGGTGGACTATTACCGGGAAAGCAGGGGTTGGAAGATCGGGGTGGTCCGCCCCGTGCTCTTCAACCCTCCCTGTTACGAGGAGCTGGCTTACGGCATGCGCAACGCCAAGGCCGTCACGGTACTCGAACGCTCGGCCATGGCCCACAACCAGCTCCTGTTGGCAGACGTTCAGGCGGGCCTGCAGGTTTCCATCCGGGCGGGGCGGGAAGGCCGCGAAGAGCACAGGGTCTATGCCCGCGACGACATGCCGGTGCTCCTCCACGGAGTCTACGGCATCGGCAGCAAGGACTTCAACCGCTACGATGCGGCGGCCGTCATCGAGAACATGAAAGCCTGCCTTGAACAGCGACGCGGTGAGTTCCACCGGGATTTTTACTGCGGCATCGAAGGTCCTTACACGCTGAAGCCCCAAGAGCTTCCGGGATACCAGGAGCGCGAGCTGGGGATGACCTTTATCGGCATCGGCGCCGAAGGCGTCAAGACTGCCCTGGAGACGGCCGCCTACATCTACGCCGAAGACAGCGGCAACGGCTGCAAGCACGTCCAGTCCGGAGCCCGTTACGGGGCGGCCCGAAAGGGGGCGGCCGTGTTCATGAACCTGCGGATCAGCGACCATCCCATCCGAAACAGCTCGGAGCTCACCGAGCGGGACGTCCTGGCCTTCTTCAACGATAAGTTCCTGGTGGACCAGATTCTGAAAGAATACGTCGGCGGGCTCAATCCCAAGGGCTTTTTTATCATCAATACGCCGCGGACCGCGGATGAGCTCATAGCTTCTCTTTCTCCCGAAGTCCAGGCCATGATCCGCGAACGGGAGATTCAACTGGTGACCATGGATGCCACTCACGCCGCACTGGAGCACCTCAAGCGCAATCTCCCGGGCGCGGCCATCGTGGGCTTCATCAACCAGGCCATGGGGATCCTGCCGGCAGAAGACTTCGAAAGACGCTTCAAGAGCCAGCTCGAAGCGAAGATCGGCCGCAAGAAAGGACTGGCCATCATCGACTCCAACCTGGCCCTCCTCCGCTACGGCGCCGGCCTGGCCTCCTCCAATGGCTCTCCGAATGGCGCATCGGATGCCGTTGCCCGGTCGGGAGCCTTTGGGCTCACCTGCGCTCCTTACTTCGTACCCCCACCGGAAGATTTCGGGCAGCCCTCCGGATCGGCTGGACTGCCCGTGGCTCTCACGGATAAGGACCAGCTTGGAGCCGTCAAGCCTGACAACCTGACGGAGCATTACCAGGAGATCTTCTATGAGGAAATGGTCAAACCCATATCCGAAGGCCGCAAAGTCCCCTGGGACCATTTTCTGCCCGTCGTTCCCAAAGGGACCAGCAAGTATCGCGACATGAGCCACATCGGGACTCAGCTTCCCCTCTGGAATCCCCAGAAGTGCACCGCCTGCGGCACCTGCACGGCCACTTGCCCGGATTCGGCGCTCTTCTGCACCATCACGGATCGCCCCATACCGGACGAAGCCCGGCGGTACTTCAAGATCCTCAAGAAACCACCCAAAGGGCTGGCATGGGACCGGTTCGCCATGAATCTCAACGTGGTTCCGAGCGCCTGCAAGGGCTGCGGAATCTGCGCTCAGGTCTGTCCCACTGACGCCCTCAGGATGGTGGCCAAGACGGAGATTCAGGAGAGCGACCTGCTCCCCGAACGCTACAAGGCATGGGACAACACCTATGATGCGGCCCGCACCATGGACCAGATGCCCATCATGCAGCAGGTGCTCTTCGTACTGTCCAAGATGTTTCCGGGCAAGCACACGCTCTGTCCCGGCTGCAGCGAAGGAACCATCAGTCTTCTGACTTTCTTCGCCGCTGAATCCCTGCGGAACCATCCACAGGGGATCGAGACCTTCTACCAGGGCATCAAGGTGCTTTCGGAAAAGAGTCGCGAGCACGTCGAGCACATGCTGGACCACGGATTCAATCTGTACACCATCAACTCCACCGGGTGCAGCCAGGTCTCGGAGCTCGTGAACCCTTACAATTCCAGGATGTACCAGTCGGGGCATTTCGGGTTCGGAACGGCCTCGGCGGCCGCCCTGGGAGCCAAGTTCAGCCTGGATCAGGCCTACCAGAACGGCTACAAGGACGTCCTCACCAAGGTCATCGTGTTCGCAGGCGACGGAGCCATTTACGACATCGGCAACGGTCCCTTCAACTATGCCCTGGGCGAGAACTTCGACATCACGTGGGTCATCTACAACAACGAAGGCTACATGAACACGGGCGCTCAGAAATCCGGGGCCAGCCGCTTCGGCGTGGATCGGTCCACATCCCCCATCGGGAAGGCGATCGCCGGCAAATCGACCCTCCACCGCCGGATCATCACCCAGGCCATGGGGATTTCGCACGTCTATGCAGCCAAGCTCTCCATCGACAACCCCCGCTATGCGATGAACATCCTGAAGGAGGCCATCGCCTACAACGGTCCGTCGGTGGTCGAGTTCTTCTCGGCCTGCCCCCAGGGTCAGCAGAGCTCCGACTGGGCAGGGCCGCTGATCTCGAGGATGATGGTGGAAGCCAGGAAGTGGCAGATCGCGGTGAGGAGACCCTTCCAGCGCTTGGACATCTCGGGAAATCCCGACCCCGAGAAGATTTACCCAACCAAGGGGAAATCCTTCAAGCGGGGAGTCGAACGCGATCCGGCCACCTTCTACGACGTCGTCAGCATGCTGGGCCAGTACAACCAGCACATCAAGACGCAGCAGGGCGACGAGATCCCCGAGATCATCGAGGTGAACGAGACCGTGAGCCTGTTCCGATGGCTCAGGAACCAGTACATTGCTGGCTATCGGGACACAATGCCCACTGAGGACGAGGTGGAGCGCATGGTAGCCGAGCGTTACGGGGCGTAGGGGGGTGCAGGTTTCAAGTTTCGAGTTTGGAGTTTGGAGTTTCGAGTCTGGAGTTTCACATTTCAGGCTCCTGATATCCGGTTTCTGGCTGGAGGAACCTTGGCAGGGGGAATGGAACATCGTTGCCGTCTCGGGTGGGTAGCACATTCCACTGGCGGCAGATCAGTTCATTCACCAGCAGGCCCTGACGAAAAGAGGCGGACCGCACGGGCCGCCTCTTTTCACCTTGTTCCCCCACTGCAGAAATCAGATTTTGGATTCCGGTTTAACTGCTCCCGCCTCGCCGCTCTGGGTGCCTGAGCCATGCTGCATTCCCTCCATCATGGGGCATTTGTGCCCCATTCCCCTCATTCCACCATGTCGCATCTTACCGTGGCGGCCGCCCTTTCCCATCATGGCGCACATGGCCATGTGGTGATGCATGTCGCCCAGCTTGTCCCGCATTTCCTTGCGCTGGGACACAATCTCGACGAGGACCGCTTCCATGGCTGCCATCTTCTGATCACCCCTGGCATTCTTTACGGCAGTCAGTTTCTCATCCAGGCGATCGTCCATGGCCTTGATGTCAGCCATGGCCTTTTCGCTCTTCTCCTGCATCGCCATGCACTTTTCCATTTTGCCGTGATGGCCGCCACCGTGGACAGGACTTTTTCCATGTTCGTGCCCATGCCCCCCGCCGTGATCCTCAGCCATGCCGTGGCCGTGCTGGTGACCGTGTCCTGAATGCTCCCCACCCTCAGCCTTTGGTCCGGCTGAAGCCGACGCGTCGGGTTTGGCAGAGCTCTCTGGGGCCCAGCTCACGAGCGGAAATGCAACGATCGCCACCAGTGCAATCATCAG
>CAZEOY010000062.1:0-5086 GCA_964513835.1 uncultured Syntrophobacteraceae bacterium | reverse complement strand
ATCATCAGTCCCATCTTCTTCAGCATCAGATTCTCCTCATTATGAGCTTCAACACCGTTTGAACCTGGTCAGACACCGAACATGCCATAACCGCTGCTCTGTACATCCTAAACGTTAAGACCGCATCGCCAGACTTCAACGCCGTTGCCACAACTGCGCATCCCGGTTCAGCGATGCCCGGGAGCTTTTCGAGTCCACCCCATCACCTCAAATGCCCGTCCCCTGGTTCAAAAAGAGAGCGGCCCGGTCGGACCGCTCTTCGGCAGCAACACGCTTCAGTTTGATTTAAAAAAAAGACGGAACTGAATGCCGTTGATTTAAGTTCTTTCTCTCTCAGGGAAAGGGTTAGAGGAGATCGGCCATGCCGCCCCTCACCCCCGATGCGGGGGAGAGGGAACCGCTTAGTCAACAACATTGCCCTCCATCCCGGGGCAACCCCGGAGCACGCTCTGATCCTGCCGATCGACCCCGGTTTGTTACAGGGCTGAAGATCTGAACGATGCAATCACAAATTTGCTGATCAAAGTACATGATCAAGGCACAATTACAAGAATCAATCTTTAATCAATCACAAGTGACTATATGACCTGGGTATATCACTTAGATAGTTGTGCTGTTCTTTCCAAAGCCTCTCAAGTCGATACCCTCACCCTGCTCCAGCCGATCCGGTGGAACATCGATTCAGATTCCTTATAGGACGAAACCAGTATTCCGCCCGCCGAGGTGCGGGCTGAAGAAATGACCACCGGGAGAGACACCACACCGGTATCGTGGTTCAGGGCCCGGGCGGTGCTCGATCACGGCTCCCCCTGTGGAGCCGGAGGCGTCAGCAATGGCTTTGGAACAACAAGGAAATTGAACAGGCAGGAGGACGATCCTCACTCGACAAATGAGAGGATCAGCCCTTAATGTCTTAATGTGAGATAAACAGCTCGGCATCCCATGGCTTCGCGTTCGACCGATGGCGAGCGGAACAGAACAGCCATTGAATGGCTCAGAGGTGAAACGCCATGTCGAAGTCAAGTGCCGTCATTCAGGTGATCTTGGTCGTACTCATTCTCGTCTACAGCACGTTCCATTTCTACAGGGGCAACTTCGAGCTTGGCTTCTCGGCTCTGCCGATTCTCATGGTCTACTATGTGTTCGTCTTCGGCAGATCGAGACGGTTTTCAAAGCTGGATGACGATGAAGCGGACATGGACAGGCGTAACCGTTGAAGCAGTCCAGTCCGACAGGCTGATTCTCAGGCCGGCTTGCGGACGGGCCTCCGCTTCACAGTTGCCCAGTCCTGATAGAGAATGAGAAGCGGACTGGCTATGAAGATCGATGAGTAAGTCCCCGTGAGGATCCCGATCAGCATCGCGAATGCGAAATCATGGATGACGGTCCCACCGAAGAAAAACAGGAACAGGAGAGCGAGAATGGTTGTCCCCCCTGTGAGGATGGTTCGGCTCAGGGTTTGATTGATGCTGGAGTTGATCATCTCGAGGAAATTCAGTTTTCTCTCCTTTTTCAGGTTTTCCCGAATTCGATCGAACACGACGATGGTGTCATTGAGCGAATAGCCGGCAATGGTCAGCAGCGCCGCCAGAATTTCGAGGGTGAATTCCTTGTCGAGGAGCACAAACACCCCCACCGTGATCAGGACGTCATGAATCAGGGCGATCACGGCCGCCATGGCGTAAGGCAGCTTGAGGACCCAGCAGAGCCCCAGCGTGACCAGTATGGCTCCGATGATGAGGACCAGGACACTCAATCCGACGGCTTCCAGCAGGTATACCCCCACAATCAGCACGCCGACCATGATGGCGGCCGTGCCCCATTTCATCTCGAACCGGCCCGAGATGTAAATGGCAATGAACAACATGGCGTAAAAAATGGCGAAGAGTGCCTTTTGGCGAAGATCCTGACCCACCTTGGGGCCTACCATCTCGGCCCGGCGCACCGTGGCCTGGCCTTCGCCGAACTTACTTCTCAGGGCTCCATCGACTCTGTCGGACAGGTTCGCCATTTCCTCCGAAGAGATGTCCGTCCGGATCAGGTACTCGTTGTCCGCCGCAGCCCCAATCTGCTGAACGGCGCTCTGGTCCATGCCCAGTTCCTTCAGGGATCCACGGATCTCATCCGGCGTCGTGGCTTTCTCGAATTTGATCTGAATGAGGGTCCCACCTGCGAAATCGACTCCCAGATTCAGACCGCCCCTAGCCACCATCACGGCCACACAGCTGACAATCAGAATGATCGAAAGCAAAAACGCCTTGAATCGCATGCCCACGAAGTTGATATTGATGTCCGATCTGATGATTTCCATGCTGTCGCCCTTGTGCCCTCTCTTTTTGAACCGGCTAGATACTCAGGGTCTTCACGCGTCCGTAGGTCAGGAGATAATCGAAAATGACCCGGGTGGCGATGATGGCGGTGAACATGCTCGCGAAGATACCGATGGTCAGGGTGACGGCAAACCCCCTCACCGGTCCCGTGCCGAACTGGAAAAGAACGACGGCTGCAATCAGTGTAGTGATATTGGAGTCCAGAATCGTCAGTGTCGCTCTTTCGAAGCCGGTCTCCACGGCCGCCCGGGGGGTCTTTCCAAGTCGCATTTCCTCGCGGATGCGCTCGAAGATGAGCACGTTGGCATCCACGGCCATGCCGACGCTCAGGATGATGCCCGCGATGCCGGGCAGCGTCAGGGTGGCCTCGAAGGCTGCGAGGCATGCCAGGATCAAAGGGATGTTCAGCAGCAGAGCAAAATCGGCGATAAAACCGGAAAGCCTGTAGTAGACCACCATGAAGAGGATGGTGACCAGACCGCCGAGAAGCGAAGCCAGCAGACCCTGCCGAATGGAGTCGCTGCCCAGGGAAGCCCCGACCGTCCGCTGCTCCAGGATCTTCACCGGTGCCGGAAGGGCGCCTGCCCTGAGCACGATGGCCAGGTCCCGGGCCTCTTCCATCGTGAATGTGCCGGTGATACTGGCTTTCCCTCCGCTGATCCGCTCCTGGATCACCGGGGCTGAATAAACGGTGCCATCCAGCACGATAGCCAGCTGCTTCTTCACATTTTCACCGCTGATCCGTTCAAACTGCCTTGCCCCCTGAGCGTCGAACTCAAGGGAGACATAGGGCTTGTTATATTGCTTGTCGATGCTCACATGGGCATTGGTAATGGTCTCCCCGGTCATCAGCGTACGGTCGCGAAGCGCGATTTGACGGTCCGACCTCTGGCCCGATGCAGCATCGGTGCTGTGCATGGGATACATCTTCACCCCTGCGGGGAGCTTTCCGTCCCTGAACTGCTCTGAGCTGGTCTCCTCGGAAACCAGCTTGAACTCGAGAAGCGCGGTCTTCCCAATGAGTGCGACAGCGCGCTGAGGGTCCTGGACTCCGGGAAGCTGAATCAGGATCCGATCCTCTCCCTGAGGGCGGATGTCGGGCTCGGTGACGCCGAATTGATCCACGCGGTTTCGGATGGTCTCCAGAGCCTGGTCTGTGGCCAGCTTCATGAGGTGCTGGACCTGGGACTCCGAAAACGTGAAATTCGCCACGGAACCTTCGGCGGCCGTTTCAGCACCCGCCGGCTTCAAGGTCGGGTAGTCCTTTTCCATCAGCTTGGTCAGTTCACCCTGAGCCTCGGCATTGGCCAACTGGACCTGGATATCCCATTTCCTCACCCGCTCGACGCGGGTGAACGGAATCCGCTGCTGCCTCAGGGAATCCTTGATATCCTCAACCATGCGCTCGGCTTGATTCTGTACGGCTTTCTCGGCCTCGACCTCCAGGATCAGGTGCATTCCACCCTGCAGGTCCAGCCCCAGATGGATCCGGTCCTTGGGCAGGATCTTCGTCCACCAGGGAGGCAAATTCGGGCTGATCGACGGAATCAGGTAGACGATTCCCGCCAACACCACCGCCGCTACCAGCAAAGCACGGTATTTGAGATTCTTCAAACCAAACTCCTCCCGATGTGTTGATCACCCACCCTCAGCGCATTGCAGAATTCAACTGGAAATCCTGTGGTTTTCATCAGGAGACCGAATCGGGTGGGCAGGAGAGGCACCGTTCGATCCAGCAAACTCAGACTTGTCATGGAGAATCTGAAGGGGCTGTGGCAGCTCCCGTACCGGGTTTTTCAATGGCTCGATCCGTTGACGGCACACCCTGGAACCAATTCTGCAGGACTATTCCTCGGGCTCCCCCTTGGAAACCACACTCACGATGTAAGCTCTTTGAATTTTCACACGGACTTTTTCAGCGATTTCCAGGGTCACAACCGTTTCCGTCAATCCCGTGACTTTCCCCTGAAGCCCTCCCTGGGTGAGGACCACGTCACCCTTCTGAAGGCTGGCCAGCATGTTCTTGTGCTCTTTCTGCCGCTTCTGCTGGGGCCTGATGAGCAGGAAATAGAAGATCACCATCATGAGGATCAGTGGAGCGAAGAAACCCAATCCGCCCGCAGCGCCCTGTCCTGCTCCTCCTTGTCCCGCTCCACCCATGGCGTAAGCCACACTCATCAAATCCATCATTGTCCTCCCTCAGCACCGCTCAGCAGTACACAATCCGCGTTGAAGATTTGCATATCGATTCCAAGGTTCAGCCGACACCGCAACGCATTTGACGTCATGCGCATCCAAATCAAGGCGATACTTAAACGACATTTCGATTTGAATGTCAACGGGCTATGCTCTACCCTCCGCACGTTCCCTACAGGCTCTTTGCGAATCCCTTAAGGGACTCCTGTAGGTCGTGATGAATGGGCAGAAAAGTGGAAAATCCTGACATGTCGAAGACTTCCTGGATGTAATCCCGGATGGAGCAGAGGCACATCTGACCACTGGTCTTCTTGAGCTCTTTGGTTGCTTTCAGAAGAACCCTCAAGCCCGCACTGGAAATATAATCCAAGTCATGAAAATCAAGGATAAAGCGGTTTTCGCCCTCCTCCACCCTACCCAGCAGCATCCTTTCGAATTCATCTGAACTGTTGGAATCGAGTCGACCTTTGACCGAAAGGACAATGATCCCTTCCATTCGTTTCTCCACCACATCCATAAAGAACTCCTTCGCACGGGGATCATCCAAGATTTTCATCAAC
>CAZEOY010000061.1:0-10650 GCA_964513835.1 uncultured Syntrophobacteraceae bacterium | reverse complement strand
GAGTTGAAATAAGCCTGAATGGCCTTTATATTCAACAGGTAGAGCACCGATTCGCTCAAAGCCATGTTCACTTAGCCATTCATCTTCTCTACCGGCCAATTGGGCGTGCAAGTGACATGAGATTCCCTCACCGAACATGGAGACCCAGACCAGATACCCTTTCGGCAGCAATGCGCGTCGGATGCCATCAATCATCTCCTCAGGAGAATACACGTGCTCCGCCACGTCGGTGCACAGAATCGCCTGAACCGGCTTCGATAAGGACAACGGGGTTGCCGCATCGCTGGTGATGAACTGGCTCTTCGCAGCCTCTGCACTGCTGCCGATGAATCGGGACCGCCATGTGACATAAGGGTTAAAAATGCCGTATTCGTGATGCACAACGCGAGCGAACCCCATCGCCTTGGCCAGCAGACTGGTGTGCCCCCCGCCTGCACCGTAATCCACCAAAGAATCGACGCCCAATTCCCTTAGCGCACTGAGCAGGTTCACGCGTCGCATCCAATTCCGGCGACGCCCGGCAACGTCATGATCAGCCATGAAGACACCATGCCCCCAAGGCATGATTTCGGCACTAGCAATGTAGAAAAGATCCAGTTCATCGCGGCTTGGTGAATTGCCTGGCCAGATTTGGTCAAGCAACTGATACCGGGCGTTAGACAGTTGAATCAATCTCTCGGCTGTGTATTTTCCTCCACTGAAAGCCTGAAATGCCAGAATCTCATGGCATACCTCCCACGTCAAAGGCCGCCCCTGCCAACTCAGAGGTTCTTTCCTGGCTTCTTCCAGCACGTCGGGCAAGCAAATCTGGGAAAACCAACGATCAAATGAATGGTCTACACCATCAGGAATGGACATGGATCCTGGTTCAATCTCTGAAAGACGTTGGCTCCTCGGACCGGCGTTCACAATCTCTAGCTTATCGGGGATCGACATTACGCCAATTCGATATGCCGAGGGACTGAACTCAATGATCTCCATCGAGACACCCAATTGCCTTGAGATCAAATTTGCCGCCGCCTGAACTCCGGGAAACCGCTGATCACAATCATCAAAGACAACAATGGAACCCGGTCGCAACATTGGTCGGAGTGCGTTGAAATCCCTCAACACCGCTTCTTGCGTGTGCTCGCCATCTATGTACAGAAGGTCAAGTGGTGCGGAAACGGCTTCCGCCAACCGGGATGAGTCCCCATGAATGAAATGGATGTGGCAGGCTTGCTGTTCGTTGTCCCAGAGTTGACGACGAGAGAAGACTTGCTCACCCGTCAGGGGTGTCTTGTAGACAGGATCATCCATGCCATCTATGTCGCAGGTGTATACCGCGCCGTCAGAATGGCCGGCTTCAATCAAGTGCTGCGCCCACACCATTGACTGAAAGCCCCGAGCAGTGCCGACCTCTGCCATCCGTTTCGCATTGAGGCGTTCGGCAAGTTGACGTAGATAGACACCGCGAAGGACAACCAATTCTGGATACTCCGTGACTACGGGCGGCTTTTCACAAGGACGATTGTTCAAGCCGAATTTGAGCCACAAACGCCAGGTCTGAAGGTCAAGTTTTTCCGCAACCTCAGTCACATGAACAGGTCTGACGGAGGACAATTCCCTTCCCTTTTCAACATCTTGACACGCACCTTTCATCCGACCAACTCCTCGAGGAGCGGCAGCCAGTGCCGCCCAACCTTCAGGCTCCTTGCCGTTGAGCAACAGAGTGATTGTGTGCTGAAATTCCGCGGCTCTGATATCCACTGTATGCCGGCTCAAAAGCAGTTGACGGCCTCGAAGAGCAATCCTCTGCAATTCACTCGGTGTGGACAAGTAGCGTTCCATCTTTTCCATGTAGTCGGAAGCGGATACTTCGATGTAGTTTTCATCGGCCTTCAGGCCCAAAAATTCGGCACCGCAAGGACGATCACACATCAGCGCTGTGTGGCAAGCCAGCACTTCATACAATTTAATGAACGGTATCCTGTACTTACTTGTACAACTTGCAAATATGCGAGACCGGTTAATTGCCCGGGCGTATTGTTCGCCAATCAAATCTTTCCCCGAGTTTACATATCGGTAACCCGGATGTGGTTTGAAAAAATATCTTAAGCCCCAATATTGCGTAAAGGTTTGGTGCATATCAAAACGTAAAGGATAGAATTCCTGATCCAGTGCTCCCAATAGAGTCACATCAAAGACCTTTTCAAGGCAGTAGTCTTTGAATATCTCTGGATTGATTGCTCGGGGCCATGGTATGAATCGAACTCTTTCTTGTACTTTTCGACTGAAGAATTCATTGAAAAGCAGTGGGCTAGTGAAAGGAGGACAATAGGTTGAGAGAGCAAAATCAAAACCGTTACCGAGCAGGATTTCATCCCATTCATCTCGCGAACAATGCCAGAAATCATTGATCCAGGCGACCTTAGGGATATTGACTTGTTTAAGGTTGGCAGGAAATATATTCAAGGGTTCCGAAAGACTGTATCTTTTGATCACTTGATCGGGCAAAGGCTCACCCAATAACCTCCTCTCATCCACGTAGCAGATGATGGCATCGGGCGATCGGGTTCCAAATGTTTCACTAATAATATCAGGAACGGAATTGGCACAATAATGAAAACCAGGGCCGTAGAATACACTATTCGAAAACCTTTGATGGATGGCCTTTTGTTCATGATGGATAGTTGAGGCCACCCAGTCTTCAAAATTGATCGCTAGAAACAAGAATCTAGGTAGTGTTGAATTGCAGAGGGTATTCATACAAATATTTGAACCTTATCAAAAGCAGTAAATATATCAAATTCAATCCGCAAAAATCCAGTTGCTTACAATGAAGCACATAAAGCAGATTGCACAAGCACATGTGAAGATCGATGTAGCACCGGAAGGTGCTCCCCCAGTCCAATTTGGCAAATGCTGCGAAGAAATCTTTCTTCACTTCCCAGGAAAGCAGGAACGCAATAATCTTGCCATTGCATGATCGACTCTTTCCGGGCCCATGGCTACATGAGACGGAGGGTGCCGCCTGTGGGCAATGAATGAGTGATGAGTGAATAGTTCAGGGTTGTACAGGGTTGTAGAGTCAACGTTTGGGATGCGTACCTCGTCCCATAATTCAAGGTCATTCACAGAAGGTGGACAAGACAATCCCGGTAGTTCACCCCCTTGCCCAAAACGCTGTTAATGCATGTGTTCGGAATTTTCTGAAGGCATTGATGAGACACAACACCCTACACACCCCGTTGGGATATCCCGGTGTGTGCCATAACTTTGACGATGGTGCATGGACATGGGGTGCTGCCCATCCTGCCCGAATTGTTGCAGTGACAGGTCAATTCAGCACTGGGACCCGCATTACTCGAAAGAAAGCCCGCAGTCATTGGATTTTACATCGATTCTATCCTGGGAAATGAGGTCCATATCCCAACGGTCGATGTGAATGCGGATACACTTGACCGTGCTCAATCCTGAACGATTCATATCGTTGATGATGGCCAAGGAAGATGAGACGTGATTCAGGCGCACGGGAAAGGAAGAAGACCAGCACAAAGAAAAAAGGGCATGGCCTTGTGGGCCATGCCCCTGGAATTGGTGGGTAAACCAGATGGTGGCGAGGCGGTGAATCGAACACCGGACACGAGGATTTTCAGTCCACTGCTCTACCGACTGAGCTACCTCGCCACGAACGAAGCAATGCTAAGGGATACTGAGTCATGTGTCAAGGATTTAATAATTCGGCTTCAATGGTTCGGAGGGAGAGGGAGTAACGGGCTGGCCAGCCAACCGGAGCGCCCCCTGAGGGATTTCCCACCCCGACCATGCGAGCTCCTTCGCGACGGGGTGGGAAGTGCTGCACGCTCTATTCATGTGACAGTTGGATGATCTGGGGAGGATTGTTCACGCCCCTCCGTGTCACCTACGCCTCAGGTGCTTTGTCATCAAGTTCGAGCAAGAGATTGTTGAGGTCGTTCTCGGAGAAGTCAAGCGCCAGTCCATTGTCATTGCTTTCAGCCACAAGCTCAGCTTTCCCGGCATCCAACAAGGTCTCTGCAGCCGAATCAAGCTCCAGGGAGATGTCCAGAGCCATCTCAGGAACCAGTGGCTCCATTTCGGTAACCGGCTCTTCCATCACGGCAGTCTCCGGCGAAAAATCGAGAAGGGGCTCGTCAATCTGGAGGTCAGCCAAGTCTTCCGCCACCGCTATCGACTCCACATGACCTTCGAGATCCTTTGCATCCAGCTCAAGAGTAAGAGCCTGCTCGAACTCCGGCCCGATCACCAATTCAAAATCATCGGTCTTTTCCTCTTCGCCGAGGGAAAGACTGAATCCCTCCGGAAGCTCGATATTTGGAAAGATATCGTGATCAGCCTGAACACTCTGCTGGTTTGAAACCGGCTGCGCATTCTCCTCTATCTCGAACTCCAGGTCTCCGCCGAAGCTGAGGTCTCCGAATCCCGTTCCGTCCGCCGTCGGCGCTCCCAAGCCCGCAGAACCTCCATTGGCCCCCGAAGGCTTGGCATGGATCATGGCACCAAGGAAGAACGGCATGGTGGGCTTAAAGTCCAGCATCCCGAGGAGGCTGCGCGTCCCCTCCAGATTGACACCGCACTTTTTGCAGTCGGAAAGATAATCGAAGCTGACAAAACCACACTTATGACATTTCATATCGCATTCCCTTCTCAAGACACTTGGATCAACGGAGATCGCCCCATAGGAGCTGAGCACCTACCATGACCGCCAATGTGGCCGTTTCAAACCGCATGATGCGGGGACCCAGATGGACGGAAAGAAAGCCTTCTCGCTCAAATCTATTCACTTCCTCCTCCGTCCAGCCTCCCTCCGGACCTGTCGCTGCAATCATCTCGGAGCACGCCGGGTGCTCCCGATGAATATCCATCAGACTTCTCTCCATTCGGCCTTCCAGGGCCAAAACCTTTAAGGTTTCTTTTCCCGTCGTCGCCAAATGTCCCACCGCTTCGAGAAATCCGTCGAGGTTCTTGTGAATGCGGATTTCCGGGAGGAAGGTTCTCCGGCATTGACACATGGCTTCCTGAGCAATCTTCAGGCAACGGGCCTGTCGCGTGCCGACTTCCTGAGCACCCAGCCGGTATTGGCTCCTGGCCGCAGGAAAGAAATCAAATCGGTTGACACCGATCTCCGTGCCCTGCCTAACGATGAGATCCATACGATCCGATCGGGCAAGGGCCATTCCAATCGTCAAGTGTATGACAGATTCCGTATTCAGGATGACTTCATCCAGGAACTGAACGTCAACAGCACCCTTGGAAATGCTCCGAATCCGAGCCCTCCAGCTCCGACCCCATCCATCACGCAGCTCGACAAGGTCATCAACCCCCAGGCGCAGCACCCGAATCATGTGATGTGCTGCATCCCCCCGGATCGTCAAGGTCTCAACATGTTCCTTCAAGCGTCCGACGTAAAAGCACTTTCTGCTCATGACCCGGTCTTCGTGTGCCCGTCTTCGGGGGGGGTTATCAGGTGTTCAAGAGACCCAGATACCAATGGATGAAGCCATCTCCCCAGAAGGTATACACCAACGCCCCGAGCGACAGGAAAGGGCCGAACGGAACCATTGTCTTCATCCCCTCCCCTGAACGATGCATGGCAATCAGCCCCACCGTGGCCCCCACAACCGAAGCCGTGATCACGGTCAGAACGACACCCGGCACCCCCAGGAAAGCTCCGATCATGCCCAAGAGCTTGATGTCTCCGCCACCGAGCCCATCCTGGTGCCGCAGAACCTGGTAGCCTATGGCGATGAGATAGAGGAATCCTCCGCCGAGCACGACGCCGAGCACAGAGTCGATCCAGGTGAGCCGAATACTCAGGAACGAGGTGAGCAGGCCCAGAGTCAGACCCGAAAGGGAAAGAACATTCGGTATGAGGAACGTGTCCAGATCAATGAATGCAATGGCCAGGAGCATGGCGACGAACACAAACTCAATGAAGAACTGCGGCTCCAACCCGTAACGGCGGAAAAGGGCCAGCGCCAGGAGCCCTGCCATCGCTTCCACCATGGGGTACCGCGGGGAGATCGATGCATGGCAGTGTCGGCATCTTCCTCTCAGGATCAGGTAGCTCAGGAGCGGAATGTTGTCATAGAAGGCGATGGCTTCCCCGCACCGGGGACAATGGGAGCCCGGCAGAATCAGGGACTGTTTCTGGGGTAGCCGATAGATCAGCACATTGAGGAAGCTGCCAATACAGCAGCCCAGTACAAAGACCATTATCTGTTGGAACAATGACACCGAGAGATCCATGTTCATCCAGTTCTCAGGTTGGCTGCGGTCTCAGGCTCCGGCTCCCCGCTCAGCTGATAGCCGCACGCCGGATTGACACAAACCCATTTCGTCGGCCCCTTCTTGCTCTGCTTCTCCAGAAGCACGGGAGCACCGCACGCCGGGCAGGCTTTTTTGACCGGCTGTCCCCAAAGCACCGTCTTACAGTCCGGATAGCGATTGCATCCGTAAAATCGTCGCCCTCCACGCCCCACACGGGGCACCAGTTCCCCGTTACAGCCTTCTCTCGGACAGGGCAATCCGGACCCTGGAGATTTGGTGTTTTTGCACGCCGGATATCCGCTACAGGCAAGGAATGTGCCATACTTGCCCTTCTTCTGAACCATGGGGCGCCCGCACTTTTCGCAGGTTTCGTCACTGACCTGCTCCCCCATCAGATGAATCACCCCTTTTTCATCCCGCTCATAGTTCGAGCTGAAGGAGCAATCAGGGTATCCACTGCAGGACAAATAGGCTCCATTTCGACTCATGCGGATATGCAGCGCTCGATCACAGCGGGGGCAATGGGTATCGGTCGGAAATCCAAGGGTCTTCAGGTTGAGCATCTTGGCTTCAGCCGTCGAAACACTCCCTGCGAACGGCCTGTAAAAATCCTCCAGCAACTGAAGCGACGGAAGCTTGCCGTCTTCGATTTCATCGAGGCTCTTTTCCATCCGCGCCGTGAAGTCAAGATCCACGATGGAGGGGAAATTCTGCACCAGCAGTTCGTTAATGATCCAACCGAGCTCCGTCGGCTGGAGCCTCTGTTTGTCCAGGGTCACATAGTCCCGCTCAACGATGGTCGAAAGGATGGTTGCGTAGGTGCTCGGCCTCCCGATCCCCTTTTCCTCGAGCTCACGGATCAGGCTGGCCTCAGAAAAACGGGGAGGCGGTTGAGTGAAATGCTGCCTGCGGAGCACCTCATTCAACACCAATGACTCGCCCCCCTGAAGCTCTGGCAGAGTCGATGGAGCTGATTCTCCGTTTTCGTCCTCCTCCTGGCTTTCCACGTATAGCGTCATAAACCCCTGGAACTCCGTGACCGAGCCGGTCGCTCGCAGCACAAAGTCACCCGCAGAGATGTCCACCGTAGTCTGGGCAATGATGGCCGGGCTCATCTGGCTCGCCACAAATCGCTTCCATATGAGGGTGTAGAGCTTCAGCTGCTCGCCGCTGAGATAGGGCGCCACCTGTTCCGGGCCCCGCTGGACATCCGTAGGCCGTATCGCCTCGTGGGCATCCTGGGCCCCCTCCCTCCGCTTGTAGGTCGCGGGCTTGTCCGGAAGATACTCCTTCCCAAATTGCGCCTCGATGTGCTCGCGGACTTCCTTCACGGCGTCGGGTGAAAGCCTCGTACTGTCGGTTCTCATGTAGGTGATGAGGCCGCTGGCGCCTTCGTCCCCCAGCTCGATGCCCTCATAGAGCCTCTGGGCCACACTCATGGTCTGTTTTGCGGAAAAACGGAGCTTCCTCGCGGCTTCCTGCTGCAGGGTGCTGGTGATGAAAGGCGGAGCAGGATTTTTACGGCGGCGCTTTCGATCGACCTTGTCCACCTTGAATTCCTGGACTCTCAGGGATTCCACCAAGCCGCTCGCCTCAGCCTCCGATGAAACCTTGGGCGCCTTTCCGCGAACGCGATGCAGTGTTGCCTTGAACTGAGCCGCAGAAATCGGGGCGGCATCAGCAGAGACCGTCGTCAGGAGAGCGTCAATCGTCCAGTACTCCTCGGACTCAAACCTGCGGATCTCCGCCTCACGATCGCAGACGATCCGGAGCGCAACGGACTGTACCCTGCCCGCACTGAGGCCCCTTTTCACCTTCTGCCACAAAATCGGAGAGATTTGATAGCCCACCAGGCGATCCAGAATGCGTCTCGCCTGCTGAGCATCATAAAGGGACTGATTCAGGCGGTTCGGGTGCTCCAAAGCCTCTCGGATAGCCTTCTGGGTGAGCTCATAGAAGAGAACACGATAGACCGGCTTGTCTCCGGACTGCACTTCCTCGGCGATATGCCAGGCAATGGCCTCGCCCTCTCGGTCCGGGTCAGGCCCCAGATAGATCACATCGGCCCGTTCGGCGGCGGCTCCCAATTCGGACAGAATCTTCTTCTTGCCGCGAATAACCTGATAATCCGGTGCGAACTGGTGCTCGATATCGATACCCAGCTTGTTGTTAGGGAGATCCTTGACGTGCCCGACGGAGGCCATGACCTGGAAATCCTTCCCCAGGTACTTGCCCAGTGTCCTGGCCTTCGTGGGGGACTCAACGATCAACAATGATTTAGGCATTTCCAATCCTCTTTTCCTGACAAGTTGCTCATGTATCAAGCACAAAATACTTCCCGACCAGTTGCCGGACAACCCCCCTCAGCTCAAGTCCAACCAGGAGAGCAGACAATCGGGACGCCGACAGCGCCGTCAAACGGGCGATCTCGTCAATGTGGATCGGACTTGAGCCCAGAACCCGGACGATCCCCGTTTCCTCTGGAGAGAGCTCCGACGTCGAGCCGACACCTGCAGGGGCTGTCGGGCATGCGGCGCGATGATCCGGAGCGGTGCGAAGGACGGGACGGATCTCCTCCAGAATGTCCTCGGCGTTTTCCACCAGTTTCGCTCCCTGCTTGAGCAGGCCATGCGGCCCCACGCTGCGAAAGTGCCTGGCCATGCCCGGTACCGCGAACACCTCACGCCCCTGTTCGAGGGCGAAGCGCGCCGTGATGAGAGAACCGCTCCGGTGGGCTGCTTCGACAACGACCACACCCAGAGACAATCCGCTGATGATCCGATTGCGCTGGGGGAAGTGCGCCGGAGCGGGAGGCGTTCCCAAAACGAATTCGCTCAGGAGGGCTCCTCTTTCAACAACCCTCTTCCTGAGCTCGGCATGGGGTCTGGGATAGGGAACGTCAATTCCGCATCCCAGAACGGCAAGAGTACGCCCTCCACCACGGAGAGCACCTCTGTGGGCAGCCGCATCAATCCCCACTGCAAAACCGCTCACCACGGTCACCCCACTGGAAGCCAAATCGCTGCACAACCTCTCCGTAAAACACATGCCGGCGGGCGACGCGGCACGAGAGCCGACCACGGCAATGGCGACGAGATCTCGAGGCTCAAGCTCTCCCAGGCAGAACATCACGGCGGGAGGATCCGGGATCTCCTTCAGGTTGGCCGGGTACGCAGGATCCAGAATCGATATCAGCCGGATTCCCAGGCTTTGCAGGCTGCGCCACTCCTCCTCCGGTGGCGCAGGGCGACTGCCTTTGCTCAAAACGTACCGAGCTTTGAAGCGCAGCCCCGGTATACGCTCAAGGGTCTTCAGATCCGCATCGAGCACCGCTGTCGGAGAACCCAGGACCTGAACCAGCCTCAGAAGCGATCGATTACCCAGATCAGGGATTCTTTTCAGCGTGAGCCAGGCGATTGCATCTCTATCATTGATCATCGCCTCGGTATTCATGCCTTCTGTACCTCTGATTGTCTCAAACAGCTCACACCGTCTCCCCGCCTTGTCCGAGAGTTGTCCTCATGCTAATTAGGAGCGGCCCACGAGAATGTCAATTGACTGCAGCAAGCATGTGCGATTTCCGTCTCCAGCAGGGAGGATCGATCTACTTATCGGCCAGAGGAAGAATGGCGTGAATGCTTATCCGGCTCATGCGTCAGGGAACAAGCCTGAACTGCTCGCCCCAGGGGGCAGCTACGAAAAAGCCCGCATAGCTTTTCTCTATGGTGCCGATGCGGTTTATACGGGCGGAAAGAACCTGAACCTCAGAGTACAGGCGAAGAATCTCGACGACGAGCAACTCGCCGCGCTGACCTTTTTGGCCCGGAGCTCCGGGAAAAGACTCTATATCACTCTGAACAGCCTCATGCGCTCAAAGGATCTGGGGCTTTTGAAGGCCACGCTGGAATACCTGGCGGAAATCGAAGTCAACGGCATCATCTTGTCCGACCCTGGTGCCCTCCTTCTGGCCAGGAAGACCGCCCCCGGCATTCCTGTTCATCTGAGTACTCAGGCCAGCACCACCAATCATCTGGCCGTCCGCTTCTGGGAAGAACAAGGGGTCCGGAGGATCAATCTGGCCAGAGAACTTTCTTTCGGCGAAATTGAGGCCATCCGCACCCGCACCAGCCTTCAGCTCGAGGTTTTCGTTCACGGGGCGATGTGTGTCTCCTATTCCGGGCGTTGCCTGCTCAGCAGTGCGATGACCGGGCGCAGCGCCAATACAGGGTATTGCGCTCAACCCTGTCGCCGGACGTACCATCTTGTGGAAGAGAAAAGACCCGGCGAGTATTTTCCCATCGGGGAGGACGCTCAGGGCTCCTACGTTCTCAATTCCAGGGACCTCTGTCTCATTGAGGA
>CAZEOY010000060.1:0-10708 GCA_964513835.1 uncultured Syntrophobacteraceae bacterium | reverse complement strand
CACCTCGTGACCGAGAACGGCAGGAAAAGACCCGTAAGGTTCCAGCAGGAAAGACTCGGTCCCCTTGAGCAGACCCAGATCGGAGCCGCAGATGCCGCAGAGCCGGTTCTTCAATACCACCCAGCCCGGGATGGGCGTGAATGGAACATCCTCGAGCCGCAGCGGGGAAAACCGCTGATGGAAACGTCGGGGCGCAGCCAGGTTCAAGCACCAGTTGAGCAGATAAAGGGGGATGGATTTCCGATAGATCAGAGCCCGCATGGGGAGCACTCCGTCACATGAAGGCATGAACCGTCTCGGGAAGGCCAGGACATCGTCGGTGCTGCCCTCTTCTGGCTGAGGATTGGATTTGTCCTCTATCTGGTGTAATAAGTGCCTATCTCAAAACTTGGCCCTGCCGACACCTTCGCAAGGGCGGGGCTCCGGAGATCCCACGGAAACCTGGATTCCCGCTTTCGCAGGAACGACCGTCAACGGGAGCCTGAGCAGTTTTGAGACATTCATTAAGACTTTGACCGTTACCCGGGCACCTCGATCTCACCCACTGCAGTTTGCTGCCGGGAAAGAGCGGGAATAAAAGCTTATCCACACAAACCTTTTGGCTGTCAAGGTGAGCATGGGCTCACAGGGAAGGTCGCCTTCATGTCAAGACGGGTCATGATTGCACACAGCGCGGTCCTCAAACTGCTCCCCCGTTTCCTGGCTCAACCCGGGATTGCCGTGAAGCTGGCCCGGCTTCAACTCGAAAAATGGTTTTTTGATTGGCTGCATGCCGGTTTCAGAGAAGGGAAAGCCCACAAGATCAGGCAGTTGAGTCTCCGAATCACAGATCTCTGCAATTTACGATGCACGACCTGCGGTCAATGGGGTGAAGGCGGCTATCTTCACGGTAAGAGTCTGAAGGAGCTTAAGAACAGAGAAGTGACTCCCGCCAGGTATCTTGAGCTGCTCAAGGACCTGGTTGAGCATGGACATGAGCCGCTGGTCTACATCTGGGGAGGCGAGCCGATGCTCTACGAAGGCACTGTCGAGCTCGTCGAGAAGGCCGCAGCCCTGGGATTGGGCACTTCCATGGTCACCAACGGGTCCCTCATCGCCCCCTCCGCAGGACGGCTGGTCGACGCACCACTTTTCCTTCTTCAGATCTCCATCGACGGCCACTGTGCCGAACTGCACAACTCCGTGCGGCCGAGTGTCGGGGGGGGATGCGGCAATTTCTCGAGCATCGAATCCGCTCTCGCCGCGGTGAATCGGGAACGCCGCAGTCGGGGCCGGAGGCTTCCCCTCATTGCCTCCCTCACGGTCATCTCCCAGGCCAATCACCATCATCTTCTGGACATCTACGAGGCTTTCCGCGACCGGGTGGATGTCTTCGTGTTTTATCTCTCCTGGTGGATCGACGCCGCGGGTGCCACGGCCCACGAAGAGGATTTCGAGACCCGGTTCGGCTTCAAGCCTCACCTTCACCGGGGGTGGGTTGGAAGCTGGCGGCCCAGCGACTATTCCGCATTGAATGGCCAACTCTGCGAACTGCGTGAGAGATCCGCCCGAAAGGAAGGCGCCCCCGTTATCGTCATCCCCGACATCGAAGGCACGAAGAAGTTACAGTCCTATTATACGGACCACCGGCAGCGATTTGGCTTCGATCAGTGCATTTCCATCTACCAGGCGGTGGAGGTGGACAGCAACGGGGATATGTCCCCCTGCCGCGATTACCATGACTATGTGATCGGCAATGTCAAGGAGTCGACCATCACTGAACTGTGGAATGCGCCGGCCTACCTGCGATTCCGAAAAAGCCTGTCCACCAAGGGGCTCATGCCGGTCTGTTCCCGCTGCTGCGGGCTCATGGGGTACTGAAGGACGTGGAACGTCAGGCGCGGATCGTGATGCTTTTGGAGGATCTGGAGTTTGGCGGCACTCAACGCCAGGCTCTCGAGCTGGCATCCCATCTCGATCCAGAAAGATTTCAGGTCGAGCTTTGGATGATGCGCTCCGTGAGCGATTTCAGACTCCCTCCGCCCGAAAACGGAATCACGCTGAGATGGCTGTCCGCCTCCAACACCGTAGGGCCCGCCGGCCTCACCCGCCTCGCCATGCTCCTCCGATCGCAGCCAGTGGATATCCTAATTCTCCTGACGGCTATCCCCAACATCTGGGGAAGACTCCTGGGCCGGGCTGCCGGAATACCCCGAATTGTAGCCACATGCCGCGGTGAAGGAGGTCCCTTCCGGCAACATGAGAAGGTACTCTGGCGGCTGGCTGACCACCATCTTTGCAACAGCTGCGTTCTGAAAACGCTCCTAACCCGAAAATATGGAGTCCCTGAGGCCATGGTGAGCGTCATACTCAATGGCATCGACACCGGCCACTTCACCCCAGCCGGTTCAGGTCCTGGCGCCCGGAACCCTGAAGTGCTCTGCGTCGCACGAATGGTGCCCGAAAAGGACCACGAGACGCTCATCGAGGGCTTCTCCGTGGTGCTGGACCGTTTCCCGACTGCGAAGCTTCAGCTGGTGGGGGAGGGGGCTTTGCGCAGGACCATTGTCGAATCCGCACGGCGCAGGCTTCCCTCGCACAGTTTTCAATGGCGGCCCGGCTGCCGGGATCTCCGCCCCCTGTATCGCAGGGCGAGCCTCTTCGCCCTGAGCTCCATCAAGGAAGGACTGCCCAACGTGGTCATGGAGGCCATGGCGTGCGGTCTGCCCGTGGTTGCCACGAACGTTGGAGGGCTCAAGGAAATTGTAGGCGATGGGACAACGGGTTTATTGGTGCCACCGAGGGATCCTGCAGCATTAGCCGATGCCATGATTGAACTGCTCGCGAACCTCCCCAAAAGCACCGCCTTCGGTACGGCCGGGCGTCAGCGCGTTGTGGAGAGTTTCAGCATGCATTCCACTGCACGCGCTCATGAGGGACTATTCCTTCAATTGCTCCAGAAGCTTCCATAGGCTTCCATCGCGTGGGGGGATTGGAACGCCGGGCCGCCAGGAATCCGCCGAAAATGAGAGACCGTGCGGCAGTTGACGGCCACCAGAGTTGTCTTCACCCTCTGCAAAGACCAGAACATATCGCAAATCAATCCTCCCTTTTTCACGCCCCGGCCGACTTGATCCGCACAGCTGCAAAGATCCTTTCAAGACCAGCCACAGAGTGAGAATTCTAAAGTTACATACTCACGTGCCGATAAGGAAGGCATGAATGAAGAGGAGCAAGCACCGAACGGGCCTTGAGGATTGGAATGGCCGGAGGGCTTCTGTTTGTCTCTGATTGGCTTTCTCAGCACTGGAACATGGGTCGATGGCATCCATGTGACGAGCAGCCGGGAAAGCGAGGACCAAATGCTTTTCTGTATGTATAAATTAGAAAGGGTTGAGAAGATGAGAAGGAAGAAACTCGCAGTCATCGCAGGGGTATTCATCGCTGCCGTCCTGTGCTTCGGAAATACCGCAACGGCCCAGGTTTCGCCGGCAGGTGGCGACGGAATCAAGACATGGGACCTCGTCATAACAGGAGTGAAAAAGGGTTCTGCGTACCTGACTTTCTATGCCGATGGCACGATCGCGGGATACGCTCTCGTGACCCCGACTCCTCTCAGCAAGAAAGGTGTGGAAGCGAGTCTCGGTTGCACGGACGTGCAGGGTGAGTGGGGGTTTGACAGTCGCGGAAAAATTGTTGGCTATCTGAACAATCATCCAGCGAGCGAAGCCAGATTGGATATTAGAAGCTTTACCGCCAATGTCTCAGAAAACAAAATGACATTGAAAGGCAGCGCGGCAGAAGGCGGCCTTAAATTCAGCGGCGTGCCCGCAGGCGAAGTGCCTGACCTCACCGGCCTGTGGACGCTCACGGTCAAAAAGCTTGAAGGCGAGAAGAAGACAGCAAACATTGAAATGGTTACCGCGTATCCCTTCGATGGGAACCTTTTCTACCTGGAAGGCGCCGGCGCCAATATGTGTGTGTCGGGCTGGGGAATGGTATCCTACAATAAAACATTCAGCATATCCATTAACGAGGCTAAGGCTCCGGAGAGTGGGATCTGTGCCGACGTGGAGGTCGGTTCGGGTACCGGAATCGCTGCAGTCGGCACGGTCGATCTAGGAAAAGGCCGCGCGACTCGCCTCAAAGGCACCCAGGAAACTGGAGAAAGTACAGCGAAAGGCATCAAGATTCTCATGGACGTCTTTATGAATAATACCAATTTGTAACCAGAGAAGATCCAGACAACTCAACCCTGCTTGAGGGTGCCCGGTGAGGATGCCTCCCCGGCACCCTCACCGCAGGTTGAACCGGCCACGATCGTACCGTATGTGAAGAAGCGATCCAACAGCTCAAACACCTCCCCGTTTCCGCAGAACCTGCCCCTCGCAATATTCGCCCGAAAACGCCCCAGGTCTTTTTCGAAGGCCTGAATCGCATCGGGCCCAATCCGGAGGTCCGTTGAATATTGACCATAGCCCAGCCGGGCAAGATTTGAGGCGTTGAGGTACTGCTCAAAGAGACCGGTTATGGGAAAGGAAAGGACCGGCTTTCCCAGGAAGAGCGCTTCAGACATCAGGGTGTGTCCGCCCCCACAGATCACGTAGCTGCATCCTGCCAAATCGTCGAGAAATTTCTCTTCCGAGTATCGCTTGAAATGCAGGTGTCCCTGCTGCCCCTCACGATACTGACCATAAACGAAGACCGGACGACCTATGGCGCGGAGAACGGGCAGGTCGCTCCCCAAGGTGGAAGTGCTCTGATAGGAGACCACGTAACCAAGATCCTCGGGATGCAATTGGAGGAGAGATTCGCGAAGGATGGGAGGCAGAACCCTGAAATCGCCTCTGAAGTTTGCATGAGCGGCCCCAAAGAACGAGATCACGAGGTATTCCGAGGCGTCACTGAACATTCCCGAAAGGGCGAGCTTGAACCCCAGATAACCAGGGACCTGTCCTAAAGGCAAATCATAGGAGGAACACGCAATGATGTGCTGGTGATCGATCGAAAGGCACGGAACACCCAGACGCCTGCTGACACGAGGTACGAAGAACTCGTAGTCCGTTATGCTGAAGTCCGGCTCAAATGGGTCAATGGCCCTGAGCAGGGCGTCCTCAACCTGACTTTTTTTCAGCCAGAATCGGAGGTTCCGTCTGAGCATTGGGAAGGCCGCTGTGCGATGGCCCTGGATCACATTGACCGGCCCGGGGCACTCCAGGACTCTGAACGAGGGGCGAAGAAACGCGGCTCCCTTGGAATGGCTGACGAAAAGAAATTCATGCTCCGGATAATGTCGGGCCACAGTCAGAGCCCGGATGGAATGCCCGTGGGCATCCCCTTGAACGCCGTAAAGAATCCTGGCCATTTTGGACCGGCTGACCTCCATGTCCTTTAAGGACCAGCACGCATGCTGTTCCCGCCAAAAACAGAGGAAACGTCGGAGAAGCGGATGCCGACGGACAGATCATCGCCTCTGGCGAAACGGGTACCATCGTCTTCACTCTAGCGCCGTGCAGCGTGCCGGATCCCTTTTACAACCCCACCCTTCCCAACCCTATAAGTGATTCCCCGCCAGACAATATCCTGTGTCGCCCAAGTGCGAACATAACACCAGGCGGTCACGAGGTGCATGATCGCAAAAGCCGTAATCCATCGGCCGGCAGGGATCGCCTCGGGAACCACTTTTCTGAACACCAGAGCGACGAATGCAAAACCCACGAGAAATGTTGCCGCAGCCGCTGTGATCGCGGGGCTCAACCCTCCCAATATGCCTGCGAAGACCGCAAAAATGGAGACCATCAATGGAAGGACGAGAATCCCGGCAACCGGAATGGACAGGATCCATAAAACCGGTTCAAAAATTTTGAAGAACATGAGCTGCCGGGTGAGCCAATCAACCCATCCGCTAAAGGTCCGACCACTCACGCTCGTCAGCACGCATGCATTAGAGACAGGTTTGGATCGGATCCCCTCTTTCAGGAAGCGATACCCCAGCGAGTAGTCATCCACGACCGTGCCGGCCCAGATTCGATGCATGCCAAGCCTGTCGAACGCCTCGGCACAGACCGCTGTGGCCCCTCCCCAGGGCTGAGTGATGAACGGGATTCCCTGAAGCATGTGAATGGCCATGACCGAGAGGAGCATACCCAAAGACCCCAATGCATGATCCTTCACCCGGACCCGGTGGTAACCGCTGGTCAGGACTGCGCGTCCCTCTTCGAGAGGTCTCACGAGGTTCTGAAGAAAATGTGGGGGCGCCCAATGATTGGCATCGCAGAAGACCAGGATTTCAGGCGTTGCCCCGACCGCACGCAGCCCTCTCAAAAGATTGTGGTTCTTCTGTCCACAGCCTTTTGCGGGTCCACTCAGCACATGCGTGCCATGGGGAGCATGAGCGCAGAGTCTTCTTACGAGGGAAGTTGCCGGATCGTTTTCATCCCGGGTCACCATCACCACTTCGTGGCTGGGATGGTGCTGACGCAGCAGGGACCCGAGAGTCAGCTCGAGGTCGGGAGCGGAGCCCGTTACCGGTACGACAACAGCGACCCGGGAGGATGGCCGTCGCAACCGCCTCTCGTCCGCTGCCGTCCCACCCGCCAGGGATGCGATTCCCCCTCGCACGTGACTCACCCCAAGAACGTATAGACCTGAAATGAAGAGGAAATAGATCGCCGCACTGGTCAAGAAAAGCCCGAGCACGCTCATTGCCATACACCCGGATGCGTCCAGCATCCTGCGGCTCCTCGGCCTTCCCAAGCCACGGGTTTCTTTGGAAATGATCCATCAGGTTTCATGAATTCTCTCGTCTTGTGTAGACAAGGGCTCTTCACGGTACCATTTAAGAGCCAGAACAAGAATCGGAAGCATGGCGAGCAGCTCTCCCGCTTCCCGAGCGAGGAGGAATCCTCCCAAAACATGGAGCATCACACCCGCAAACGCTGTGGCTGCGGTCTGAAACCAGGTCTCCCTCGAGATCAGCCCGATTCGGCTTTGGCAATACCCGCCCGTCAGCAGAAGCATGAATCCCTTGGTGAGAACAATCGCAGCCGCGGCCCCCTCGAGGGGGAATCTGGGGATTGCGACCATACAGATGAGCAGATTGAATGCCAGACCGGCCAGGTAAAATTTGAGCAGCAATCGCTCCTTCTTCATGCTCATCATCAAATATGACGCCAGGTTATGCAGGAAGGAGCAGACGACTGTGAAGGCAAGGGCTTTCTGCAGTTGAATCGCCCGGGCGTAACCCTCACCGTAAACGAGCTCGATGAGCCGGTCGCTTTCCACGTATAGCAAGAAAATGATGGGGAGAGAAGCCAACAGAAGCCACCGTGCACAGTTTCGGGCCACCTGTGCCAGTTCGCTCGAAGCCTCACGGTTGAGATTGACAAACAGGGGATAAAGGACGTTTTTCAACAACAGGTTGGAGGTCAAAGCCGAGATGCCATCGACCATCTCCCAGGTGACGCTGTATAGGGCCACCCCTTCTGAGCCCGCGTAGCGCTGCAGAAAGAAGATGTTGTTCTTGTTGTAAAGAATGGCGGCCAGGGCCATGAATACGAAGACCAGCCCTCCCCGGGCCATGGTACTCAGGCGCCCCAGTGCAGGGCGGCTCCACTTTCGGCTCGCTCGGCCCATTGTCTCAATGAGCGCAGCGCTGAGTCCCGTGAAGGTCTCCAATGCCAGATAGCAGGCCACCCAGACGGGAGCCATGCCCATGAGCAGGGTTGTAAGTCCGTATCCGAATCCGAGGCTGGCAGAG
Organism: uncultured Syntrophobacteraceae bacterium; assembly: GCA_964513835.1. Classification (GTDB taxonomy): domain Bacteria; phylum Desulfobacterota; class Syntrophobacteria; order Syntrophobacterales; family Syntrophobacteraceae; genus JALOOX01. The sequence continues at coordinate 2,970 of CAZEOY010000060.1, read as the reverse complement.
GCGGCTCGAATTCGTGCTTCAACGTGTTGACGCCCCTCTACCTGGTAGGCAACGTAAAAGGAGCTTGCCAACGCCTGCAGACCAACTCCCGCTACCACGACAAAGATGAGAAGGCTCAGCGAGGGAGTATATTGCTGCCAGACCGAAAAACCCAGTGCGCCCAGCAGTCCCAACAGGAGGAGACCTCCTTTGAGCACAGACACTTCTGCGAGCAGTTCGGCCTTGTCGGCATAGCGTCTGGCCAGAAGCGTTACCAGGTGCTGGTTCAGTCCGAATTCGGCCACAAAGACGACGACCTGGGCAATGCTGAAAGCGAGCATGAACTCGCCATAGGTCGTCGAATGGGTACGGGCGAGCACAATGAGAAAGACGCTCTGCAGAACTTCCCGGAACCATTGGGCTCCCAGGAGATAGGCGAACTTCCGAAGGATGCCATGGGAATCTGGAATCATCTCTTCAGGGCACCCATGATGAGATCCAAAACCGCTGCAAAGCACCGATCGGCATCGAAGCAGTCGAGGACGAGCCTGCGGCCGGCCTCGGCCATGCGAAGCGCTCGAGACCTGTCCCGGACCAGGTCCATCACGGCACGGGCAAGAGCATCCGGATCGTTCGGGGGTATCAGAATGCCCGTCAGCCCGTCGCGGATGACCTCGGAAATCCCGCAAACGTCCGTCGCCACCACGGGGACCCTCTGGAGGAGCGCCTCCACTATCACATTGGGAAGGCCATCCCGATCCCCCGAAGGATCGATGATGCTTGGCATGAGGAACACATCGGCCCGGGACAGGAGCTCAGGCACTCGGTCATACAGCACAAACCCCGAAAACTCCACGCGATCACCAAGCTTGAACTCCTTGGCCAGGGAGTGCAGACGTCCGGCCTGCGGGCCGTCTCCGGCCAGGGTGAGATGGAATTCAATGCCCCGTTTCTCAAGGATACTGCACGCCTTGAGCAGGACATCGAAACCTTTCTTCCGCACAAACCGCCCCACGCCAAGCAGCCTGTAGGGCGATTCCATGGGCACCTCCGCGGCATCAGCCCTTCGAGCGGGATGACCGCTGTAAACCAGGTGGATCTTCTCCCCGTCCGCTTGAGTCGCGGCATGCCGAAGGAGATGATCCACATTGGCCTGATTCTCCGTCCGAACGAAGGACGCCGCGGAAATCTTTTCGGTCAAGGCTCCGTCGGGTGGATAGATGTCCGTGGCATGCGCCGCAAAGCTGAACGGGATGCCTGAGAGGCGCGAAGCCACCCAGGCCGCCGTCGCCGGGCCGTTGGCCCATGGGGCATGGATGTGCTGGATGCCCATTTCAGCGAAGCGCCTGCCCAGCTGGAATCCGCATAGAAAGGCCCAGAGATTCTCTCCAGCCATTTCCAGGTCGCACCAGCGCCGAACGGGAATTGTCCGGAACAAGTCATGAAACACCAGCGGGCTCCTTCGTCGCCAATGTTCCAGCGCGCGAGGAATCTGCACGATGAAGCGAGTGCCAAACCTCTCAACCCAGGTGGATGTGGAGGACATCTCCGGGGAAAGGTTCCTCCTCAGCTCGCCATAGAGGGTGAAGACCCTCACTCCCACGCCCATTTCCTGAAAATGCCGCACTTCGTTGAAGATGAAGGTCTCAGACGGCTCCGGAAACCAGTGCAGCACATAGGCAACCATCAAACCTTTCAAGAGGAAGTCCTCGCCGTGTACGAACCAACCATAGAAATATCGGGCAAATGGGGCCTGTGGAGTATACAATCGATTTCGTCGCGAGTGTGCGGAAAATCCCGTGATTCAACCGGGGGACTCGCTCTTCCTGAGGATCTTGATGTAGACGAGGCTCCTGGCCGCCAGGAGATCCAGGAGCTCAGCAGTCAGTCCGGGATGAAATACGTACAGGAGAGTCAGGACGTCCCCGGGACCTGATGTCTGGTGCCTGCTGTACAAAGGCTTCACCATCCTGGGCTCTCGGGCAGTACCCAAAAAAAGCCCACGAAGAACAGCTATCTTCGTGGGCCTTGGAAATGAGTGCCGTGCGAGATCTGGCAGACCGTTCACGGTCTGACCAACAGCCGCCTACTCAGCAGGGGCTACCACCGGCTGAGGCTCAGCCTCTGTAACGACTGCAGGCTGGTCCTGAAGATACATCTCCTTAACCTTGAGCAGGTAGAGCACGAGCGGCCGGTAGGCCAGGTGCGCCCATTTGGCGAAGGGGACTTCCAGGACCAGCATGGGAACCGCTACCATCATGTGAACGATATAGAGCCCGTAAGTCGGGATGGGCCAGTTCAACAACCGGGTGAAGTGAATGAAGATACCGGTCATAGTGGTGAGCTGGAGCAGGATCAGGAACATCCAGTCCGTGGGATGCGAATAGCGATACGCCGGCTTGCTTTTCTTCAGGCGCCCGATGATGGCGTAGGTAGTCCCGTACATGATGGCAAAAGTGGCATAGTATCCCACCAGCCGGATGGGATGCCAGAGGGCATACTCCGGCAGGTCCCGTTGGAACTTCAGGTTCTCGAAGCCCAGCCCGTTGATGAAGACTACGACCAGAAGGAATACAGAAGAGTAACCGGTCATGATCATGAGGTGAACGAACCACTGCATCCGGTCCGTACACTGCCCGAATCGCTTCTGGGTCAGGACATGGACCATGAGTTCCTTGGCCTGGCTCGCATAATATTTGATGGGCACTTTGAAGGCCAGGTCTCCCATGATGGACTTGAAGCATCGGAAAACATTGCTGAGAAGCAGAAACGAGAGGATCGCCGCCATGAAAAGATCGGCAATTTCGATCTTGTCCGAAGGCCAGACCGTGTTCAGCCTGGCGTTCTCCCAGTCAATGTTGTCCCCGTGGAACAGGAGCAGCCCGAGCCCGACGAGCAGCGCCACGACGGAGATGGCGATGATCTCGAAGCGCTCGGATGTATAGAACTTCCGGGCGAATCCCGTCCAGTCGTAGGCCGCCGTCAGATAGC
>CAZEOY010000059.1:0-10718 GCA_964513835.1 uncultured Syntrophobacteraceae bacterium | reverse complement strand
GGCAGGATTCTGGACTTCCCTCGACTGGAGATGGCTGGACGCAGCGGTCATGAGTGGCGTCGGCTTCAACAGGGGGACTGGATTCCCCTTCCGCCGGGGAGCGAGCTCTTTCTGCTGCCCGGCCGTTTACCGGTCGGCTACAATCCGGGTGACAAAAGGTTCGAAACCCTCGCAGAAGACCCCTACGAGCCTGGTAAACCCATCCAGGCTGTGGCGGCATTCATGTCGCCCGCACACACACAGATCTATTCTGCAGCCTGGGAGAGCCTCCCCCACGCACCCATTCTCCCGCTCTTCGCTTACACAGCCGTCGGCTGGCACAAAGGCAAATTCGTGGTTTCCGGCGTGAGAGTGGACCCGGACGAGCGGCAGGACTATCGGCACTTCAGCCCTGCCCGCATCCAGCGGAACGCTCAAATCCGAATGAAGCGGGAGCCCGAGAACCGACTGATCCAACATTTGGGTCACTGTGCCCTGACGTATGGCTGTCCCGCCGCACGCAACCTTTTCATGAACCGATGGGAAGCCCCGCTTCCGACATCTCCCGTCTGCAACGCGCGATGCCTCGGTTGCATCAGTCTGCAGGATCGGGAGGATTTGTGCGCCACTCAGGAGCGCATTCGATTCGTCCCCACACCCGACGAGATTTGCGGCGTGGCCGTCCCGCACCTCGAGCAAGCTGCGAGGGCCGTCGTCAGCTTCGGCCAGGGCTGCGAAGGAGAGCCGCTTCTCCAGGCCAAGGTACTCGCCCAATCTGTGCGGGCTATGAGGCAGTCCACATCGCGGGGAACCATCAATTTGAATACCAATGGGAGTCTGCCCGAGGCGGTGGACGATCTCTGCCGAGCCGGCCTCGACAGTATGCGGGTCAGCATGAACAGCTGCCGACCGGATCGCTATGAGGCCTACTTCCGCCCCAAAGGCTATGGCTTCGAGGACCTCAAACGGTCGATTCTGGCCATGAAATCCCACGGCCGATTCGTCTCGATCAACTACTTCGTTCTCCCGGGATTCACCGACGAGGAAGACGAATGGAAGGCCCTCCGTCAATTCGTCCGGGACACCCGGATCGATCTCATCCAGATGCGAAACCTCAACATCGACCCCGAATGGTATTTGCGGGAGCTCGATGTGCCCTTGGGCAGGAAAGCTATCGGGATCCGGCAGCTCATGGATCGGATCCGGAATGAGCTTCCCGGCCTGCGCCTGGGCTACTACAATCCCTGCCTGGACCCTGAGGCCCGTTGAAATCCTGAACGCCCCCCGCCTTCGCGGGGGTGACAAAAAAGGATGCACTTTTTAGACAGCCTCTCCAGGGGAATCCAGCACCACCGTGGCGTCCACAACCACCGGCCCGTTCCGGCCGACCACGATGGGATTGAGATCCAACTCCTTGATCTCGGGGCGGTTCACGATCACATGGGCCACTTTCTCCATGAGACCGATCAACGCTTCTTCTTCAATCGGCGGAAGGTGCCTGAACCCCTTCTGCAGCTTCGGCCAAGTCTTCAACTCGTCGAGCATTTCACACAGATCGTGCCGCTCCACCGGAAGCAGCCGGAACGCCACATCCGGGTTGAGCTCGAGCCAGATCCCACCCAGCCCGAAGCTCATCACCAGGCCGAACTGGGGGTGGTCCTGCACTCCCAGGAAGAACTCCGCCCCCGACTCTGCCATGGGCTCCAAAACGATCACCCCTTCCGGGTCCAGCTCACCACGGCGACCCTCCAGGTCGCGGTAAGCAGCTTCGACCGCAGTCCAATTGCCCAGGTTCAAATGGACCAATCCCTCCTCAGTCTTGTGGGTGTGGCGAGCCGACGACAGTTTCAGAACCACGGGATACCCCAGCTTCGAAACGCGAAACGAGAGGTCCTCAAGATTTCCGATACGGTGAAGGGGGATGACCGGAATGCCGGCCTCAGCCATGAGTCGATTGGCATCGTGTTCGGGCAGAATCATGAGCGCTCACCTCGCCTCAGGAAATCAGATCGCATCAAAAGCGCGTTCAAAGCAGCGGCACCGTCTTCGGGTGTCAGGTAGGTACAGACGCCGGCGGAGGTGAGGCGTTGCATGAAGGGCTCCGCCTCCCTCTGGTGAGCCAGGAGAACCACCACAACAGGCTTCTGCGAGTACCGGCGTATCAATTCAATCAGCTCGACCACGGGAACCCGAATGAGCGGATTGTAATTCCATACCAGGAAATAGGCATCGAAATCCTCTCTCAAAACGGACTCCAGGACAGGAACATAGGTCGTCGGGAGGAAGCCGGGCCCTGTCAGATCGACGGGGTTTTGGATCTCCACCGGCGTCTTTTCGCCGATGAGGGATCGAATGCGCTCCCGAACCTCCGCTCGAAGCTCGGGAAGCTCCCAGCCGGCCGTCACCAGGTGGTCCATGGCGACAATGCAGGGACCCGCCGTGAAGGTGAGCGCACAAAGCCTTCTTCCGCCAGGGCACTGAAGCATGCTGAAGGCTTTGGAGACGACGGCCGCATCCCAGGTGGACTCCACTTCAACGGCCCCTGCCTGTTTGAACATGGCCCTGTAAAGCCGATACTCCCCGGTGAGGCTTCCCGTGTGGGTTGCCGTGGCTCGCGAAACCACCTCGTTCTTCCCGGCTTTGTAGACCACGACGGGACGGCGGCGGGAAGCACGCTTGATTCCTTCATAGAGATCCCGGGGGTTGTCCACCCCTTCGATGAAGAGGAGAAGGCAGCTCGCATGCAGATCACCTTCCAGGGCCTCGAGGTAGTCCGGAAAGTCCAGGACCGTCCGGTTGCCCACCCCGATGAAATGGCTCAACCCGCAATGGAGGCTCCGAAGCCCATAGGCCATGGTCAGGCCGACTCCTCCACTTTGAGAGAGAATGGCGACCTTTCCGGGAAAGGTATCGAGATGCCAGAAGACGCCGTGAAGCCCGCTCTGAAAGACCGAAAAACCGAGGGTGTTGGGTCCGACCACCGGCAAGTCGTATTCGAGGGAAACCTGTCTCAGCCGATCTTCCAGCTGCTTTCCCCCGGCAGCGACCTCCTTGAAGCCCCCGGCGACGATGGTGACACCGGCGACGCCATGTTTGGCGGCCCTCTCGGCTATCTCGAGTGCAAGATTCTGATTGAGAAGCAGGATGGCCAGGTCGACGGGCGGGTCGATGCTTTCGATGCTGGGGTAGCACGGGATCCCCAGAATGGAATGGTACTTGGGGTTCACCGGAAACACCTCTCCCTCAAAAGGAGCGGCGATCAAATTGTGGAGAGGTCCCAACCCGACGGAGAGCTGCTCCGGGGAGGCGCCCACGACGGCGACCCTCCGTGCGGTCAGCATCCGTTTAAGCTTTTCCATGACAGCATGATTTACGGGCATTGCTGCATCCTCGCGATGAAAGGCTGTCTCTCGGCACGAAAACTTCCCCTGCCGGACCGGAGATGATAAATGAAAAAAGGTTCCAGACGGCCTGGCCCTTCGGCCCATCCCAATGAAGAAAAGAGCAGGGACCGATGGATCGGTCTTCGACTTGAAACCTCGAACTTGAAACCCGAAATCTGAAATCGTTCAGCTCAGGAGTCCAATCATGAAATTCGAGCAGGGGCCCATTCGGCCTCCCAGTGAAGCCGGATCTTTGCTGCTTCGATTCACCCGCAACTGCCCGTGGAATCGCTGCACGTTCTGCCCCGTTTACAAAGGCCAGTCCTTCAGCCGCCGGTCCCTCCAGGAAATCAAAGGGGACATCGACGCCGTGGCAAACATCCTAGAGGAGGTGGCCTCGCTGTCCAGGTCCATGGGGTACGACGGGCAATTGACGAGACAGGTCGCGAGCGCCGTCTTGAGCGACCCAGCCCGAACCGAGCAGTTCCGGCATGTCGTCCTGTGGGCGCTGGGGGGAAAAGGAACCGTTTTCATCCAGGATGCCAACAGCCTCGTCCTGGAAACGGGCGTCCTGGTGGAAGCCCTCCGCCATCTCACGCATCGCATTCCTGGAGCCCAGCGGATCACCTCATACGCCCGCAGCAGCACACTGGCCCGCAAATCTCTCGAGGACCTGAAAGCTATAAGAGAGGCGGGACTCGACCGCATTCACATCGGTCTCGAAAGCGGTTCGGACACGGTGCTGGCCTTCGTTCAAAAGGGAGCCACTGCGGCTCAGCACATCGAAGCCGGGCGTCGCGTCATTGAGGCCGGTATGACCCTTTCGGAATATGTCATGCCCGGATTGGGCGGAAAAACATGGTGGAAAGAGCATGCCGTCGAGACCGCCCGGGTCCTGAATGAGATAGACCCGCACTTCATCCGGCTGAGAAGTCTGCGAATCCCGCCGCACGTTCCTCTGCATACCGACCTGGAAGCGGGGCATTTCATCCCCCTGTCCGATGATGAGATGGTACAGGAGATAAGACTCTTCCTGGAGAACCTCCACCCGACTCGAAGCATCCTCACATCGGACCACATCATGAACCTGCTCCAGGAAATCGAAGGGCGGTTCCCGGATGACAAACCGGCCATGCTGGCCGTCATTGACCGCTACTGCGAACTTCCGGAAGCAGAGCGCCTCCTCTTTCGACTGGGGCGGCGGGGCGGCGCTCTCCAGTCGATGGATGACCTCAAGGACCCCGGCGTCCGGAAGCAGCTGGAACGGGCGCGTGAGGAAATCCAGGCTGCAACGGGACAGGATATTGAGGCCATCATCACCCAGCTGGGCGACCGCTACATCTAGTCCCGCAGCATTGTATCCCCTGAAGGGAATGTGGCTTTCGCCCGGATGGATTTTGCTCATCCGAGATGAGCCCGTCGCCGTCCCTGCCCGACAAAAAAGGATGTGCCCACCCTGCAGCATTGACAGCCTCCAGGCTGCTTTCCCGCAGGGTGGGCACAGATGGGTTCGTGCCCATCAGAGATCTTCAGTGATTCCCGACTACAGGGGCTAAATGATCCCCTTGGCCTTCATCTCCTCCAGCTGCGCAGATCCCAGCCCGAGCTTCAGGTTGTAGACGTGCTCGTTGTCACTGCCCACCGGACGGCAAATCCACTTGATGCGGGGCGGAGACTCGGTCATCTTCCATGCCTGGTTGGCTACGGACATTTCCTTGTAGTAAGGATCGTTGATCGCCTCAAAAGACTGCCTCACCCACCAGTTCTCGGCCTTGAAGGTCTCCATGGGGGCCGAAATCCGGCCGGGAACCACGATCCCTTCACCGATGTTCTTGTTGTAGTCCATGACGGCATCATAGATCTCGTCATAGGTGTGGGCGAGCGTCCACTTCTCGATTTCTTTGTACATGACCTTCATGTTGGAGATGTTGAGCCGGTCGAAAATCGTCGGGAACTGCTCCCGAAGGTCCGGACGGTTGAGAATCGTGCAGAGGGCCTTCCAGTTGATGTCCGAGAAGCCCGAAAGGAAAGCGTACCCGTCTTTGCACTTGAAATAGGTGTACGGGAACACGCCCACATCGTAGTTGCCGACTCGCGGAATGGTGTCCTGCTTGTCCTGATAGTAGGTCAGCCCGTAGTTGATGCAACGACCCAATGCTTCTCCCGAAGATACGTCAATGAACTGGCCTTTCTGGCTCTTGGTCCGATAATGCAGGGCCGCCATGATGGCAACTGCAGCCCAGGCGCCTCCGGCATACCAGCCCATCCAGTTTCCCTGCTTGGTCGGCACTTCCGACGGCTTCGGATTGTCGGGATCCTCGGGGGGCTCACCCGTCACCGAGGTGACACCCGAATAGGCCTGGTTCACGACATCCACATCGGCCTTGCCGCATCCGGCCCCGGGTCCGAACTGTCCATAGGTGTAAAGCGCACAGTAGATGAGCCCGGGGTTTTCGGCGCTCAGCTGTCGATAGCCGATTCCCCACGCATCCATCACGCCGGGAAGATAGGTTTCCACGAGCACGTCCGACCGCTTGGCCAGTTTTCTGAGGATTTCCCTTCCCTCGGGCTTCTCCAGATTCAGCGTCACATGAAATTTGTTGCGGCCCTCATTGAGGTAGCCGAGACCGGTTTCCATGTGCATATAACCCCAGGGCGTGTAGGTTCTCGCCGGGTCTCCCTCGGGAGGCTCGACCCGGATGACCTCCGCTCCGAGCTCGCCAAGGACTGAGGTCGCGAAAGACCCAGCCATATTGGCCACGCTGCAGTCGAGAACCGTGATGTGATCCAGGGCCTCAGGTTTGTGTCGGTTCTTGGCCGGATCATCGAGCTCCTTGATCCAATCACCCCAGCTCATTTCTTTATCGTGATGCGACATGAATCTTCCTCCCTAAATATCGCGAAGCTTCGTCTCGGAATGTGAGCGTCACGGCGCCGTTACCGTGTCATCAAAGCCAGGCGGACATCAGGCTCTCATCGGCCTCCGCCCCGCCTCCCGCCAGGCGTAAAACTCCTCACGCCAGGATCACTCCCCGCTTGCCATCCCAATCTTCAGGCGGCCTTCTTCCTGGAGGGGTATCCACCCACTTGCCGATGATATTGCGCTCCTTCAAACCCTTGATCCTGTCCGTCTTCATTCCGAGAAAACGCTTGAGTACATATTCATTGTCGAACCCGACCGGCTTGCCGAGCCACTTGATGCGGCCCGGTGTCTCGGAGAGCTTCGGCACGATGCCCTCTTCCACGACCTCCCCATAGATGGGGTCATGAACCGTGTAGGTGAAGTTCCGCTTGATGAGATGCTCGTCTTGGAAATGATCCTTGCCATTGCACACCTTGTGGGCGCCAAACCCGTGCTGACACGCCAGTTGGTCGATCTCTGCATAGGTCTTGCCGGCTGCCCACTGGCGGATGATGTCGAGCAGAGCCAAGGCATTCTCCTCCTGGAGCCGGCTCAGATGGGTGGAGAAACGGGGGTCGGTGGCCAGCTCGGGCTTGCCCATGGCCTGGCAGAGCCCCACATACTGGGCTTCCGTCGCGGCGCCGATTGCCACCATCTCGTCCTGGCACTGGAAAATGTCGGAGGGGCAAATGGCCACATCGCGGTTGCCGTAACGCTCGCGCTGCTTGCCCGTGAAATGCTGGTAAAGCCACGTCCAGTCCATGACCCGAATCAGGTTCTCGGCCTGGGAATATTCGATGTACTGCCCCTTCCCGGTCTTGTCGCGGTAGGCCAGCGCACCCAGGACGCCGGCAGCCCCCATGAGCCCCCCGAAATAGTCCGCCAGCCAGATCCCCGATTTCAGAGGGAGCTTGTCCGGAAATCCCGTGATCCAGGCCATGCCGGACTCGGACTGGGCAATGGCATCATAGGAGGGTCTCTCGAGGTACGGACCCCATTGCCCGAAACCGTTCAAAGCAATATAGATGATGCCGGGATTGACCTCTCTCAGCTGCCGATAACCGATCCCCCAGCGGTCCATGGTGCCGGCCCGGAGATTCTCGACCACGATGTCGGACCGTTTCACCAGGTCCCGGAAAACCTCCTTGCCTTCGGGCACGCGCACATCAATGGCCAGGTGGAACTTGTTTCGAGCCTCCTTCAGCCAGCCCAGAGCACATCCTCGAAAGAACTTGGCGAACGGCGTCAGGGATCGCATGGTATCGCCGGCACCCGGCAGTTCCACTTTGAATACCGTAGCCCCAAGTTCCGACAGGTAGCTGGGGAGCGACGGACCCAGAATGAGGGTGCACAGCTCGACGATCTTGATGTCCGCCAGAGCTTCCGGCTTCTCAAACGTCTTCGCCGGGTCGAGCAGGGATTCGGCCCACTGGAAATATTCTTTGCTTGCCATTTAAATCTCCTCCGCCTTCTCGTTTTGATAATCCTGGTCTGCCCTCATCGAAGACGATCCTTTGCGACAGGTCCCCTTGGTCTGCCAAGGTATCAGTCTGGCACCGCGCAAAAGAGAGCAGGACTCTGGGATGGTAGCTGAAAAACCGCTTGTGAAATAGCACAACGAATGAAGACTTGTCTAGAAAAGTTTTGTCTGCTCCAAAACACTTTGATGCGGATTAACAAGTTGACCTCAACCGGCTGGGAAACAGGGCTCGGGTAGGATGTATCGAAAGGCTTTCAGGCCTTCCCTTGGGCGGCTCCATCGGGCCAAGCGCTGAATCGAAGTCCGATGCGGGCCTCAACCCGAAACCGGGAGATCCGGACCCGCAGCCTCTCAGATCAAGAAGGCACATTCGGAGGCACTGGCGACCCGAAGGATCTCCACGAGCTTTTCGAGGGTATCGATGTTGTACTTCATGCACTGGATCTGAAAGATCTGAGCCGAAAAGAAGGCGTCCGAGAGGGCATTGTGGCGATAATAATCCTTGAGCTCGTAACGCTTCAAGAGGACATCGAAGCTGAGGCTTTCGTCGGCACGTCTTTTTCCGTAATGGTCGATGATCCATTTTTCGATGAGCGCAATATCCACGATCTTCCGACCGAAAGACATTCCCGATTTTCGAAAGAATCTCTGGAGGAACCGGTAATCCACCTCCACGCAATACCCCACGAGGATCCCGTCCAGGGCCGATTGGATTTGTGCAGCGGCATCGGCGAAACAGGGCGAGCCTTTGAGATCGTCGGCGCTGATCCCATGGTATTTCATGCTGTCGATTCGGTACCTGTCGGGGCAGATGGTCAGATAGCTGGCTTCGTTCACCAGGATCTTCATGCCTCGGATGGGAATGGAGGCAAAGGTGATGATTTCATCGCTCTTGAAATCGAGCCCGGTGGTCTCGAGATCCACCGCCACGAAGGCTACATCCTCCAGCCGCATCAGAGCCCTCTCTCGACCCCATACCTGCTCTTCAGGAAACCCATGAAGGAAGCGACAATCTTCAAGGACTCCTTCAACACCAGAAGGTCCATTTTGTCCAGGTCCGCCACGGTCACTTGATTACCGGCAGGCTTGCGGTCCGTGACCGCCTTGCACTGTTGCCTGACACGCAGCCCCTGCAGGAACTCGTAGCATTCCAGAAGGTCTGAGCGCATTTCATCCCCCAGGGCGCCCATGGCATGGAGGGCGTCCATTCGGTCCCTGGTATTCACGATCTCGAGGATGCCCTTTTCAAGGGCCATGACCCGGATACCGTTCGCAATGGGGTATATGCCGGATTCCTTGAGGTTCACGCCTCGATCCAGGTTCTTGATCCCAAAGATCCCTATGGGGATCCGTACATTGGTCGCATCGTAGGCGAGGAAGCGAATGCTCTGGTTCGTGATGAATTCCCGGGCGGCCTTCAGAAGCTCCTGGTAGAGCTCCATGTCGCCGTAAATGGGCCTGATGTCGAGGAAGACGGAAAGGTACCGCAGATGCTCCGGAACGGGCTCTGTGAACCAGTCCTTGAAATATCCCCTCCAGACCTCCAGGCCCACATTCCACCGCTCATTGGAAGCCATGTACGCTGCAGTGCACTTGGGAATCCCCACTTCATCGAGAATGTCGCAGACCATTTCGGCAAAGGCCTTCGGAGGGGCCGCCCGGCAGACGATGGCGCTGTCCTGGTCGGTGGCGATGATCTGCTCCTTCCTGCCCGAGCTCCCCATGTGAAACCAGAGAAAATCTCCGGGAGCGTGCTCCTGCCCTGCGAAATGGAGGGCCTCCTTCACGACGGCGTCGTTGACCGAAGTGATGATCCTCGCCAGCTCGTAGAAGCGGAGGTTTCTGAGAGACATCCCGGCAACCGCCATCTTGATGGCGCTGAAGGCGGCCTTGAGCTCCCCCACGTTCCCGGCCTTGAGGATCTTTCGGTAGAAAGTCAGGATGGACGATGAGGGGGCCAGCTGGGTGAGGATGTCTTTGCTGGTCACCACGCCGCGGATTGCCGCTCCATCCATCACCACCAGGTGATCGATTTCCGCATCCATCATCGCATTGTAGGCATCCAGCAGAGTCCGGTCCGCCTCCGTCGTCGTGACGGGGGAGGACATGAACCTCGACACAGGGTCGTTCCTGCTGCCCGAGACCAGAACTCGTCTCAGGTCCTTGCTCGTCAGAATCCCCAGGGGATCCCCACTGTCGGAAACCGCCAGGATGGAGCCGACCCGATTCACGTCCATGGTTTCCGCAGCATATCCGACGGTGGCATCCGCGGGACAGGTCACGGGCTGCTTCACGACCAGCTGCCCCACCTCGACGGCGAAAAGGCCCTCTTCCACGATCTCGGGCTTTCGCATCAGATCGGAAAAGGACCTGAATTTCCTGCTCAGGAAAGTCTTGAAAAAGTCGGCAACCGTGGGATTCTTGTCAAGAACGGCTCTGAAGGTGTCCCTGTAGAGGGTGTAGCAGATGGAATCCTCGAGGGCCCTCGCCCCCAGCGGAGACCGCGTGTTGCCGAGCGCTGCGGAGATCCCGAACAGCTCCCCCCGAGACGCGTAATCGACGATCTCCTCGTTCCGGTACAAACACACCAGGCCCGAGAAGATCAGATAGACCGGAAGCCCCGCCTGTCCCTGTTCGTAAATGATGCTGTCCTTCTTGAAGTAAACCACCTCGAGGCCGGAGACGATCGTCCCCAGCTCATCCTCGGACATGGAGGAGAAGGGCTGAATCTTTTTGAGAAATTCCTTGGGGGGAAGCATATCGGGCACCACCTGCTGTGACGGTCACTCCAGCTCAACGGTCCTGAACTGTGGAGGGGCATCGAAGAGGGATCGGTCCAGCGGACCGGTGTGAACGGCTTTCAGCTGGATGGTTTCTTCTTTGAGACGCCGGCTTACGGTCTTGGCGCCGGCAGAACCCACTCCCGTCGTGTACTCGGCATCGACGCTGATAGCGCTCTTCACACAAACGCCCC
>CAZEOY010000058.1:0-10891 GCA_964513835.1 uncultured Syntrophobacteraceae bacterium | reverse complement strand
CGGAACTGCAGAGTGTTCACGGCAAAGCTCTCATCCGTCACTCCATAGGCAAAAAGGAAAAGGAACGAAGTGGGTGTCTGCCGCAGATGAGTGGCCAGGGACCAACTCATCAAAAGGTGCCTGAGATTCACAACCAAGGTGGTGGCGGCAATGGCCATGAGCGACGCTCCGCTGCTCAGCATTGAAACGCCGATGAATTGCGAGCTCCCTGCGAACACCACCACCGACATGGCTCCCGTCTGGAAGACGCTCAAACCCGCCTTCTGCGCCAGGACACCAAAAGCCATCCCTATCGGGAAGTAGGCCATGCAGATGGGCCACGCCATCCGAATCCCCATGGCCAGACGCTCCCGCCAGGGACTCGCTGGTTCTATGCTTCTATTCATAGGGTTATTCATTCAGGATGTTTGAAGAAAGGAACGTCTGAGAGGCATTCTGTGAACTTCGGAGCTCATCCCTCCCTGTCTTACGCTGTGTGTTCCAGGAACCCGGATCATTCCGAATCGGATGGGGCCCAACCCAGTCGACTCCATCGAGAGCCGGCGATACCCATACACGGCGAAAAGGATGGCTGCAGGGAAACAGCGTCCATGGCGCTCTGGATTTCTGCTTTCATAATCGCAGACCCAGCACCTCTTTCATTTTGACGATCATTTCATTCATCCGGTAAGGCTTCGACAGAAAACCACAAGCACCGGCCGCCAGCGCTTGTTCCACCTGGTAGGCATCGCCGAGCCCGCTCATCAAGACGACCTTCACAGAGGGGTCGATGAGCTGAAGCTGTTTCATGCACGTGCTTCCATCCATACCCGGCATGGAAAGATCCATCAGCACAACATGAAAGCGGGTCTCCCGTCTCTTGAAAGCCTCGATCGCCTCCTCCCCGCTTCCAGCCACGACGACCTGGTATCCGCAGCTCTCGAGCATGTCCCTGCCGATCTCGAGCAGATCCACGTCATCGTCAACCAGAAGCACTGTCCTTGATCCGTCATCGCCTTGCATAAGCAATTCCTTCTGAGCGTCTGCCTTGCGTCAAACCTCGGTGCCTGCCTTCACTCCCTTTGGTCCCCCCGCATGCTGGATCGCCTCTTACAATTCGAGCGAGCGAACAACCGAAGCGCATTGCCGCCGGCCGGCCGCTGCAAGACGTGACAGACGATGTTTCACTGTTTTTAAGATAACCTACTCCGAGCAGAATTCCATACTGATGTCGATGGCCCTTGCAGAATGTGTCAATGCGCCGCAGCTGATCAGGTCAACACCCGTTTCGGCGATTTCTCTCACGGTGCTCAGATTCACGCCCCCGGAAGCTTCCAAAAGGCATCGGCCTCCCACCCTTTCCACGGCTTTCCTCAACATCTCAACGGAGAAATTGTCGAGCATGATAACGTCGGCCCCAGCGTCGAGGGCTTCCTCCAACTGATCGAGAGTCTCCACTTCAATCTCTACTTTCAGGGTATGCACTGCGGCATTGCGAGCCCGCTCCAGTGCCCGGCGGATTCCACCTGCGGCCTGAATGTGATTGTCCTTGATGAGAATGCCGTCCGAGAGACCGAACCGATGATTCTTTCCGCCCCCGTGTCCAACAGCCGCCTTTTCCAGCACTCGCCAGAGCGGTGTCGTTTTGCGCGTGTCCAGCAGCCTGCAGCGAGTGCCTGCAATCGCCTGGGTCATCTGATGGGTCAGAGTCGCGATACCGCTCAGTCGCTGGAGGAAATTCAAGGCCGTCCGTTCAGCCGTCAGAAGCGACCGCAGTCGTCCACTGACCCTGAAAACCGGCTCCCCAGCAGGAATCTGGTCGCCATCGCCAAACAGGGCCCGAACTTCCACTGCAGGATCGACCACTTTAAAAACCCGTCTGAACGGGTGAGCACCCGAAAGGACAAATGGTTCGCGGCCGAACACCACCGCATCTCCGATGGCTTCCGCATCCACCACCGCTTCGCTGGTCATGTCCCCGTGGCCCACATCCTCCTGGACGGCCAGGTCAATGAGGATATCCGATAGAGGAAGAGTCACGCTGTCAGCCCGCCTATATTTTCAGTGTTTTCAGCCGATCGTAATGGCCCCTGAGTTTCTCCAGTTTCTCGCCCAATCTCGCTCCCTTTTCCCGCTCCTTCACCACCACTTCCTGTGGCGCTCGACTCAGGAAATCCTCGTTGGAAAGCTTTCGCTGGGTGACGCTGAATTCATGCTCAACCCTGCCCAATTCCTTTTCGAGACGGCGAGCTTCACCTTCAAAGTCCAGAATTCCCTCGAGGATGACGAACACCTCGACCCGCCTCGTCACAGTGCTGGCAGCCGCACGGGGTTTCTGGCTCTTGCCGGCCAGCCCGACTTTCAGGTCGGCCAGCTTGGCCAGATCCATGGCCGTCGAAGCATAGTCCTCAAGAATCTTCCGGGCACCGTCTTCCTCGCAGAGGCAGACCACTTCGACGCGGGTGGCAGGAGGGACATTCATCTCACCGCGCACATTCCGAATCCCGGTGATGACCGCCATGAGCACATCCATCTTTTCCTCTGCATCCTCATCCTGCCATCGAGGCTCCGGTTCAGGAAGAGCTGCCTCCATGATGCTCCCGGATGTCTGGGGCAGCTTCTGCCAGATTTCTTCGGTAACGAACGGCATCACCGGATTCAGGAGGAGCAGCATCCGCTCGAGGACACGAACCGCTATGGATTGAGCCACGGCTTTGCGCTCGGGGTCCTCACCGTAGAAATCGGCCTTGGCCATCTCGAGATACCAGTCGCAGTACTCGTGCCAGAGAAAATGATACAGCGCATGAGCATACTGGTTGAAGTGATATTGCTCCAGAGCCTCATCGACCTCCAGGGAAACCTGCCTCAACCGGCTCAGAATCCAGCGGTGAGCCAGGGAATCCAGCTTCTCCGGGATCTCCACCAGCTCCTTCACATCCTGAAGGTTCATGAGCACCAGCCTGGCCGCATTCCAGATCTTGTTCACGAAGTGCCGGTAGCCTTCGATCCGGTCCTCGGAGAGCTTGACATCCCGTCCCTGAACCGCCAGGGCAGTGAGGGTGAACCGGAAGGCATCGGTCCCGAAACGGTCCATCACGACCAGGGGGTCGATGACATTCCCTTTTGATTTGCTCATTTTCTGCCCCTGCGCATCCCGCACCAGAGCATGCACATACACGTCGCGGAAGGGGACATCCTTCTTGAAATGGAGGCCCATCATCATCATCCGGGCGACCCAGAAAAACAGAATATCGAAGCCCGTCACCAGGACGGAGGTGGGGTAGTATTTATTCAAATCCGCCGTATCTTCAGGCCAGCCAAGAGTTGAAAACGGCCAAAGGGCGGAACTGAACCAGGTGTCCAAAACATCGGCATCCTGCTCGAGGCGCGCCGATCCGCAATCGCTACAGACCGACGGAGCTTCCATCTCGACCATGAGGTGTCCGCATTCCTGGCAATACCAGGCGGGAATCCGGTGTCCCCACCAGATCTGGCGGCTGATGCACCAATCTTCGACGTTCTCCAGCCAGTTGAAATAGTCTTTTTCCCACTTTGCCGGAATGATTCGGGTCTTCCCGGTTCGGACGGCCTCCATGGCCACCTCGGCCAACGGCCGAGTATCCACGAACCACTGGAGGGAGAGGGACGGCTCAACCACTTTCTTGCACCGGTAACAGTGTCCCACCCGATGACGGTAGGGCTCCACCTTGACCAGCAGACCGCCCTTCTCAAGATCCTCCAGAACACGCTTCCTGCAGGCGAAGCGATCCAGCCCGGCGTAGTTCCCGGCCTCCCCGCTCATGGTTCCGTCTTCGGCAATGACCTGCACCACGTCCAGTTGGTGCTTCTTTCCGATGTCAAAGTCATTGAAGTCATGAGCTGGCGTGATCTTGAGCGCTCCCGTCCCAAATTCGCGATCCACGTAAGTATCCCCGATGACGGGGATCTCGCGGTTGACAAGGGGCAGCAGGACCTTCTTTCCAACATAGTCCATATAGCGCGGATCTTCCGGGTGAACGGCCACCGCGGTGTCCCCCAACATCGTCTCGGGTCTCGTCGTTGCGACCACCAGCGATCCCTGGCCGTTCACCAAAGGATAGCGAATATGATAGAGGTGGCTGTCGAGCTCTTCGCCTTCGACCTCAATATTGGCCAAAGCCGTCATGCATCGGGGGCACCAGTTGATCATCCTCCTGCCGCGATAGATGAGCCCCTCGTTGTAGAGGCTGACGAAGACCTGCCGCACGGCCGCCGAGAGGCCCTCATCCATCGTGAACCGCTCTCTCGACCAATCACAGGATGCGCCCAGGCGCTTGAGCTGATTGATGATGATTCCGCCGTACTTCTCCCTCCAAACCCACACCCGCTCCAGGAAAGGTTCACGGCCCAGTTCGTGACGGGAAAGCCCTTCCTGGGAGAGCTCCCGCTCCACCACGTTCTGCGTTGCGATGCCCGCATGGTCCGTGCCGGGGACCCAAAGGACGTCAAACCCTTTCATGCGCTTGTAACGACAGAGAATGTCCTGGAGGGTGTTGTTAAGAGCATGCCCCATGTGAAGCTGTCCTGTCACATTGGGAGGAGGGATCACGATGGTGTAAGGTGGTTGGGGGCTCTCAACCCTGGCGCGAAAGAAACCCTGTTTCACCCAGAAATCATACCAGTATGGTTCCAGCTCATGAAAGGTATATCCTTTGGGCAGTAAGCCATCACTCATCATCTGCTCCCTTACCATTCCTTGCCAAATGGATCATCCAAAACGAAGCACTCGAAACATGTTTCGCGGGGAATTCCAAGTCATTCTTTCAGTGCAGCTCGCGTTTGAGCTTCTCAATCTGCTCCTCGAGAAGCGATCTGACAATTTCCGGGAGCTTTTCTTCCACAATCTGCCGAACGGCGTCGATCAACCGCTCTTCAATCTGAGACACAAAAGATTCCAGGGATACCGGGGCGGTCTCCGCTTCATCCGGAAGGACAGCTGCCGCAGCGGCTGCAACCACCGGTTCTTGAGCGGCCGATTCATCAAGGACGTCGGCCGCTTCGTCACCACCCATCTCGACTCTCAGGAGGGATTCAAAATCGATTTCATCTTCAGATTCCTGCTCGTCCAGGGAAGGCATCTGATCTTCCTCATCCGATGTCATTTCCTTACGAGCCACAGACAGATCTTTCAGAAAATCATCTTCGAACAGGTCTTCCTCTTCATCGCTCAGCCCGGCGTCCAGCTCGTCCGCATCCAGGTCGGCGTCAGCGTCCAGGATTTCAACGTCCAGATCAAGCTGATCTTCCTCCAAAAGGCTCTCATCATCCACTTCGAGGATGTCATCCAGATCGATGATGCCTTCCGAATCATCATCCGTCAGATCAAACTCAATCTTCTGGGCAGGACCCTGATCCTCCTCCTGCCACCCCGCTGAGCGTTTGCCCTTCTTCATCCTATGCCTCCTCAGGTATGGAGCACCCGAACCCGTTCAGTCCATTTCCGAACATTGGGCCAGGCCCTCAAGCATGCATCCGATAGCACGCCAAAAAATCTTCTGTCAAGGTACATATTCTCCCTGTTCCCGCGGATTTACCGGGCTTGCGTCCAAACGGGCTCTCCTCCCGAGCCGCCCGTGCACTCCAGCCCACCCCTTCAGAGCTTCATCCAAGGTCGAGGAAGAAACAGGCGTCTGTAAAGATCCAGCGTATAGCGATCCGTCATCCCCGCAATGAAGTCGCACACTTGGCGCTCACGCTCCATGCTCTGCAACGGAGGGCCCATTTCCCGAATCAGCAGATCATCATTTTTCATGAACACTTCAAAAAGATCCCAGATGATCTTGTGCACCCTCTCGAAGTCCTGCCGAAGCAACGGTAGCTCATACACACGCACGAACAGAAAACCCCTGAGACGCTCCACATGCTCCAGCATCCCGCTGCTCAACCGTATTTCAGACAGGCTCAGATCGATGCTGGTGTAAATGATGTCTTCCACAAGTCGATGAATCCGCTCGGAATGACGCGTCCCGATATGGCGCCTGAGCTCAGCGGGCAGATCTTCGGGTTTGAGGATGTCGGCCCGAAGCGCATCATCCAGATCATGGTTCAGATAGGCTACGATATCGGCCAGCCGGACAACCTGACCCTCAAGGGTCGCCGCTTTCTGAGCCGCCCCTCCCATGATGGGATGATCCCGCCCCTTGGAATGCTTGACGATGCCGTCCCGGACCTCCAGGGACAAGTTCAGTCCCTCTCCGTTCTTTTCGAGGAAATCCACCACCCGCAGGCTCTGCTCGTTGTGGTAAAAACCGCCGGGCATGATCTCATTGAGCACGCGCTCGCCTCCGTGGCCGAAGGCCGTATGTCCGAGGTCGTGCCCCAAGGCGATCGCTTCGATCAGGTCCTCATTGAGAGCGAGAGCTCTTCCAATCGTCCGGGCGATTTGAGATACTTCCAGCGTGTGGGTCAGACGTGTGCGATAGTGGTCGCCAGTAGGAGAGAGAAAAACCTGCGTTTTGTGCTTCAATCGTCGAAAGGCCTTGCAGTGTACAATCCGATCGCGGTCCCTCTGGAAGGCCGTGCGAAGGGGGCACTCCTGCTCATCTTTGAGGCGGCCCAGGCTCGCTGCACTCAATTTGGCCTGCGGGGCCAGGAACTGCCGTTCCTTTTGCTCGAGAAGCACTCGCATGGCCTCGCGTTTCTGTGGCATCCTATTCTCAGGTTTTGACATTGACCTGTCCGTTGTCTTCTCTTAGATTGTGCGCCGATGAAAAAGACCATCACCAGATACTTGATCAGGGAACAGCTGGTTCCCGTCAGTGTGAGCTTTCTCGCGCTGATCGTGATTCTCGTCACGGGCAGACTTCTACAGCTCACCCGCTATCTGTTCACATCGCCGATCACCCTGCTGGACCTGCTCCAGATTACCCTCTTGGTGATGCCCAAGCTGCTTCTCTTTGCGCTTCCGATGGCCACGCTGATCGGGGTTCTCCTTGCATTCGTTCGTTTGAGCAGTGATAATGAATTGATTGCCCTTCGCGCATCCGGGGTCAGCGCCAGGCAAATCCTCCCTCCCGTGCTGGCGGTCCTGCTGCTGACAACCACCCTCTCCTATCTTAACACCATTCATATTATCCCTTCCTCGACGCAAGCCTTCGAGGACAAGCTGAAATCGTTGGGGAGAGTGAGCCTGCCCACCTTCCTCAAGGATGGCACTTTCATTGATATCGTGCCCAATCTCGTATTCTACTTCCGGGACGTAGACCCTTCCGATCTCGAGATCCGGGGGGTTTTCGTCCAGGACCAGCGGCAGCAGGACGTCCGAATGGTCATTGTTGCGGAGCGAGCCCAGATCGTCACCCCCCGGAACATCAACCAGATCATCTTCAAGATTTCCAACGGCATCATCACCCGGGTGCCGGACAACCTCAAGGATGCTCAAGCCGTTTCATTCAAGACCTATGATCTCACCCTGTCTCTGGATGAGCTCTTTTCGGCCTCCGCGAAAGGCGGTGGCAAAGGGAAAAGAGTCATGACCCTGGAGGAGCTCTTTCAGGCAATGTCCGACAAGAATCAGAAATGGGCAGCCGGCTACGCCCTCGAGCTCCATCAGCGGCTCGCCCTGCCTCTGAGCTGCCTGTGTCTCGGCCTCATCGGCCCCCCCCTGGGTTCTCTCTTTCGCCCGAGGAGTCGCATGACGGGAATCACATTGGGTTTGGGCGTCTTTCTGGCTTACTACGTTGTGCTTTCCGCCGGGAAAGGCCTTGGAGAGAACGAAATCATCCCAGCGGGACTGGCCGTGTGGACACCCAATATCCTCACGACGCTCCTCGCTCTGTACCTGTGGCGGCTGATGCAGGTCGAATCCGTTTCCAAAACGTTCATACTCTTCAGTCGGACGGCCGCCGCAGCACGGAAACATCTCCGGGGCAGAACCCATGCCGGCCCTAAACAGGTTTGACCGTGCCCATGAAGATCATTCCCCGCTATGTTCTCAAGCACCTCCTTCCGGTATTCGGGCTGGCGCTCCTCGCGTTCGTCGGGCTCTATCTGATCATCGACTTTTTCGAAAAAGTGGACGATCTTTTGGAGAAGCAGGTCCCTCTGGACAAAGTCCTCTCTTATTTTCTCTGCAAGGTACCCCTGGTGGCCACCCAGGGAATACCCATGACCCTTCTGCTTGCCACTCTCATCGCCCTCGGAATTCTCAAACGCAACCGGGAGCTCATCGCATTCAGGGCCGCCGGCGTTCACGCCATTCGCTATGCCGGCCCGATCATTCTTTCCGCGCTCGTGGTTGCAATGCTTCACTTCGGAATCGGGGAGACGGTGGCCAGGGGGTTTAACCAGAAATCCCAGGCCATTTGGCAGGAGCACGTTCAGAAACGCAAGCAGGCCCTCTCCTGGAGCCAGGAAAACGTCTGGTTTCGTGGCCAAGACGTCATCTACCAGATTCGCGTTCATGATCGAAAGCTTCAAACCCTCGAAAAAGTGTCCCTGTTCTTTTTGGACGATCAGTTTCGGTTGACGGAAAGGTTGGACGCCAAAAGGCTCAGGTGGGAAAAAACCGGGTGGCTTGCCGAAGAAGGGCTGCTGCTGCGCTTCAGCGGCCAGGATATACACCAGGAGTGGTTTGACATACGTCCCCTGAGCCTGCACGAAACCCTCGATGATTTTTCGAGCCTTGCCACCTTGCCCGAAGAGCTCGATTGGTTCGACCTGTACCACTACACCCAGAAGATCCGGAAGGAAGGCTATAATTCCATCCCTTACGAGGTGGAGCTCAACGTGCGGGCAGCCGCCCCCGTCACCACCCTGATTTTGACTCTTCTCGGTATCACTCTGGCCCTCAGGCAGGGACTTCATGGAGGCATTGCGGCCGGAATCGGCATCACCCTGATCGTGGCGTCCGTCTACCTGGCGTTGACCCATGTCGGCTCTTCCCTGGCCATTGCCGGCCTTCTCCCGCCCGTCGCCGGAGTATGGTCCGGAAATGTGATCTTTGGAGCACTGGCCCTTTATCTCTGGTTGAGGGAATCCGGCTGGTAAATGTCGCTAAGGGGGGAGGCGGGGAAGAGCTGACGCGGAGCAACCGTCCGGGGCCCTCCGCGCCACATGACTCTACGGCAGTCTGGTCTCCAATGCCATGGCTATCTTCTGCTTCAGCTCCGTGAGATCGAAGCTCTTGACCACATAGAAATCCGCCGCGATGGACTTCATGTCTTCCTTGAAGGTGTCGTAGGCCGTCGAAAGAATCACGGGAAGGTCGTAAAAGCGGTTTCGAATATCCTGGAGGAGGTCCAGCCCATTGTAGTCGACCATTTTGATATCCAGGACCACCAGATCGGGCTTCTCCTCTTCGATCCGCTCCAGCAGCTTGTATCCATTTTCCGCGGTGATGACTTCGTAGCCGGCTTCCTTCAACTCTTCGGAGTAGAGCAATCGGATGTGCTCCTCATCATCTACAACCAGGATCTTCGGCATGTCGGTTCCTCCTTGGGGTGGATCACTCCCATCTCTTGACCAGATGAGGCTTATTCTCTTCAAAAACAGTGCATTCGTTTTCAACGTATTCTTCGGCTTGCTGGAGTGACATCCGCTCCGTCTTCTTGACCAGAGTCAGCACCTTGCCCAGATAGAGCGGCAGCAGCGCATCCAGGAGCTCCAACCGCTCGGCCTCGCCCATCCCTCGATAGGCAACGGCAGCATCGAACAGGATTCGGGCCCAGGTCTGGCTGGGCAGTGAGAAGTGCTGCAACCCCAGTCCTCGGATCTCAACCAGCTTGTGGTAAACGGTCTGATCGAAAACGTTCTGCCAAATGTGACCGTAACTGTCGAATCCCTGCACGAAGCGATCATGAAGTCGCGCCGTATTGACTTCGACAGGTATCGGGGTCTCGACCTCCTGAGCTTCCATTCCGGACAGGGCGGTGGGCTTGCTCCATTTGACCTGACACCAGAAGTCCGCATACTGGATCATGAGGTCAAAGATGGTGCCCACAATCTGTCGAAAAAGCTGAGCCAGGTGTGCGTACGGATCCTTGACTCGATGGATCTTCGGTGCTCCGATGAAGGCCTGGCTCAAAGGGATTCGCGAGCTCAGGGCCACCGTCGTCATCCAGGTATCGACTCCGAACTGGCGAACCCAGTCGGTCCAGACGGGGCAGCCCAGGAAGGCGTCCACCAGGTCTCCCTTGAATGCGAAATCGCCGGCATTCGGCTGGCGGACCCGCCGACCATAGAGGCAGCGCGTCAAAGGGTAAACAATGGAGCTGGTGAGGGTCGCCTCGTACTTGTGGCGCACATACAGGGGGCACACATAGCCCATTCCCTTCAGCACCGGCTCCCCGAGCTTCTTGATCCAGTGTGGTCCGATGTTTGTGATGTCGGCTTCCACCACCACCACAGCCTTTGCCTCGAGCCTTCGGACCAGCTCGAAGAGATTGCGCAGGTTGTTCCCTTTGCCATAGATCCCCGGTTGGGTGGAGAGGTAAATTCTCGGGACTTCGATCTTTGACGAGAAGAAAGCCTCCCGGGTGCCGTCCGCTGAATGATTGTCGCAGTTGACGATCACACCGCTGAGATCGCCGAAGTGATCCAGGAGACCTCGGGAAGCGCATTCCGTCGTTTTGGCAATGGTCTCCGACTCGTTGAAAGAAGGGATGGCCACTACAATGTCACATCTGGCAATCTCCTGGGGGTTCTCTTCGATCACTGACATGACTGCCTCTCCTGAGCTACTGATGCTTGCCCTGTGGATCGTGTTTGAGGTACTTGAAAACATCGGCGTCGGTTGAGAGCACGAAAACACTGCCCGGATTGTTGAAGGTCCGGTAAAGATCCAGAGTTCGGTAAAACTCAAAAAATTCCGAGTCTTTCCCGAACGCCTCGGCGAAGATGCGCGTGACCTCCGCATCGGCCCTGCCCCGGACCT
>CAZEOY010000057.1:7372-10898 GCA_964513835.1 uncultured Syntrophobacteraceae bacterium | reverse complement strand
AGCTTGGCACACTTCCTCCACAATGTCCAGAGCTATGACGTGCGATTGCCCTGGTCTTTCCTTTCATCGACCTTGTTTTCGTTCCGCATATATCCGAGATTGAAATGGAAAGCCCACGGCTCCCATTCCTGGGTGGCGATGAAGAACGCAGTGGCTCCCACACGGCCGGTTCCCAGGCCACGATCGTCGTCCCCGGTGGGGAAGGTGATCCCGGGCTTGAGCGCGAGGCTGAGACCATTGCATTCGTAAAACCGCCACTTCACTTCGAACGACATGTCCCCGACGCCTTCCTCACGGTCTCGAGAGCCCTCCTCCTCAGATCTCGTGAACAGGAAGGGGAGAGCGAGCACGAGGTCCACCTGATCGATGAGCCCGTATGTCAAGACGGTTTCGATCTCGTGCTCATTTTCTTTGACGCCTTCATTCCTCTCATGGGCGTACTCATAATTGAGCTCGATCTGAACACTTCCTTTTCCGACGGTTCCGGCGTCGTCCGTGATCAACGGATGCGCCGCACGGGATGGATTCACCAGTGAAAAGACAATGAACAATACAACGGCCGCTCCAGCCAGGTTCTTTCCCATCTCGAATCTCCTCCATAAGGCAGTTGCTCATGCTCCTTCGGACCACCCCGAACCCTGAAAAGGGGCACGCCCGATGGGCAGGACTTCAATCTGAAACTTGAATCTCTTCGTAGCAGACGGGGCGGTGGGCTGAATTGTGGGACGTGCATCCACAACAAAAAAAGCCACCGAAGCCCAAATCCCCTCTCAAGGGTTTCCCAAGCCTTCGTGGCTTTGATGTGCTTTACATCCATTGGTGTTGTGGCAAGCAGATCGCCAAACAGCCAACCACCATCCTGAACAGTTGTCAAGGGAAGATTTAGGGCGGAGCTTCAGGGGGCTCGACGGAAGCCCAGCATAACCTTGGCGAGCCCACATTTCCCTTAATTGGACGTTGACAGGCGGCCTCGTCTGATCTACTAAGATATCCCAATGAGGGGCTGAAGCCCTTGAGCTCGGATGAACCGGGCGTGCCAGGCAGATCGATGTCGCGGTGTTCCAGTTCCAGACAGGTCAGTTGCGTCCACAACACAGGGTCATGGAGGCCGGCGTTTGAGCGCTGGCTTTTTTTTTGCGCGGGCTTTTCCGCAGTATCGAGCTGCATTGAAGGCCGGCGCAACGAGGGAGGACTTTATGCTGCGAGGGCTCACCGGTTTCGTCTTTCTGCTTTGCATGTTGACAGGTTTCATCCCCGGGGCAAATGCCCACTTTGGGACCATCATTCCATCCGATGATGTCGTCACCGCGGAGGATCCCAGAACGCTTTCCGTGGAGGTGAAGTTCCTACACCCCATGGAGATGCACTACATGGAAATGGAAAAACCCAAGCGTTTCGGAGTGATTCACAAAGGCAAGGCTCAGGACCTCCTCTCCACTCTGGAGAAGACCCAGGGCAAGAGCGCGGATCAGCAGGAGAATTTCACCTTCTGGAAGACGCAATATGCGATCAAGAGACCCGGCGACTACACCTTCTTCGTGGAGCCGGCTCCCTACTGGGAGCCCGCAGAAGACAAGTTCATCGTGCACTACACCAAGGTGTGCGTTAATGCGTTGGGGCTTGAAGAGGGTTGGGACGACCCCGCGGGACTGGAGGTGGAAATCATCCCCATGACCCGGCCGTACGGGCTCTGGACGGGGAACGTTTTCACCGGGCAGGTGCTCCACAAGGGCAAACCGGTTCCCAATGCCGAAGTTGAGGTGGAGTACCTCAACGAATCCCCTGAGAACAAGAGCGTGGTCAAGGCGCCAGCCGACCCATTCGTGACTCAGGTGGTGAAAGCTGACCGCAGTGGCGTTTTCACCTATGCCATGCCGAGAGCCGGCTGGTGGGGATTTGCAGCCTTGAGGGACGCCACCTGGAAACTGAAGAAGGACGGCAAGCCCAGGAGTGTCGAAATCGGAGCCGTCTACTGGGTACGGACGGTGGACATGAATTAGACGGAATACACTTTTCGCCATGCTCGGCTTTTCGCATTAACGGACTATCTCAAGACTCGCTCTTTCTGTCACCCCTGTGAAGGTGCGGCTCCAGAGCTCCTCGAATGACCTGGATTGCCTCCTTTGCGGGAAAGACGATCAGCGAGGCTTGAACCATTCAAGAGATGGTCCCTTCATGGGCGGGGAAGCCGGGCAGGGCGGGATCGAGCCATCAAAGGAGTCGTCCCATGAAATACGCCATTTACCGTTCACTTTCAGGACTGCTGCTGCTGACTTTCCTGTTGGCGACGGCTTCGTTCGCCCACAAGGTGAACATCTTCGCGTATGTTGAAGGCGGCAAGATCTACACGGAAAGCTACTTCCCCGATGGACAGCCCGTCCAGGGCGGTACTGTTGAAATCCTGGACAGCCAGGACCAGAGGGTCGCCGAGGGAGTTACGGACAAGGAGGGAAAGTGCGTCCTTCCCGTTCCCAAGAAGGACGATCTCACGATCGTGATCAACGCGTCCATGGGGCACAGGAGCATTTTCAAATTGAAAAAGAGCGAGCTGGGAGAATAGGGATGCTTTCCAGGCGGTCCTTGCCGGTGATTGGACTTCTGGCGGTTTTTGCCATGTGCTGCTGGACGATGTGGTGCGCGGTGCCCGCGGGTTTCGCTGCGGAAGAATCCTCCATGCAGGCGGAAAGCTCCGGATCAGGGGCGCCGGGCGACTGTCGGGAACTGGTCGGGTTGCTGGAACAGCAGAAGGCCCAGCTGAGCCGAGAGTTCGGGCAAATCAGACGGGAGATAGGCCTGCTTCGTGAGGAGCTCGGAAAGCCCGGCCTGGAGGAAGTGTTTGCGGGCATTGGCTACATCCTGGGGTTGGCCGGAGTTGGGCTCTTTATCCATTGCCGAAAATCCTCCGGGAGTCGCTGAGACACTGATTGGAGGCCTTTCTGCCTGTTGGAATGGAGCCCGGTTCAGCAGGGGACTGGAGAGAATAGACATGCACATTTCTGACGGGGTGCTTCCTACACCCGTTACCATTGCAGGTCTTGCCGCAAGCTTTGTAATTGCGGCGTGGAGTGTTCACAGGACCGATCCGGACGAACTCCCCAAGGTTGCCGTGGTGACATCGGCCTTCTTTGTGGCGTCCCTGATCCATATTCCCATGGGGCCCACCAGTGTCCATCTGCTGTTGCCAGGTCTTGTGGGAATTCTCCTGGGGGAGGCAGCTTTCGTTTCCATTGCCCTGGGAATCGTGTTGCAGAGCTTTCTCTTCCAGTTTGGCGGCATCACGGCCATTGGAGCCAACACTTTCATGATGGGTGTTCCCGCTCTCATGGCCGGTTGGGCCTTTCGGCTCTTGAAGGGTGCAACACTCGCTCGGCATATGGCTGCGGCCGCCGCTGCGGGCGGGGGCTGCGTCATCCTGGCGGTGGCCATTCTGGCCGCGCTGTTGTATACGGGCGGAGAGGATTTTCTGGGAGTGGCCAGGATTGCCGCTCTGGCACATTTGCCTGTTATCGGGATTGAAGGCGCCATC
>CAZEOY010000057.1:0-7362 GCA_964513835.1 uncultured Syntrophobacteraceae bacterium | reverse complement strand
TTCGATCCGGCCGTACCTTCCCCTTGATGGCAATGGATTGAACGACGTTGAGCAGCACAGACCCATTGGAGCTCCCCCTGTACTATCTCTTTCTCCTCCTTGGAGGACTTGGGGGGCTGTGGCTCCTCAGCGCCCTCGCGGTCGGGCGTCGGGCTCGTCAGAGCGCAGCCTCGGGGGATGAATCCGAAAAGGATTGGTCTGTTCCCAGTCTGGATTCCCGGGGGCGCAACGAGTCACCCTTTCATTGCTGGGACCTGCGCATCAAGATCGTCTCGCTCTTTCTCTTCATCCTCTGTGTCTCCGGGCTTTCGCAGCCTCAAACAGCCTGTCTTGCACTCATCATGGGGTTTGGCTCCATCGCCGCGGCCCGACTGCCCCTGGGCCGATCGCTTCGACGCATCTCGGCCATGGCCGCCTTCCTCGGGATGTTTCTTGTAGTGATGCCGTTGACGGCTCCGATCAAGGCCGGGGATACGGTCGTTGTGTTCGAGCACATCCACTGGCTGACCTTCAATGTTCGGGGTTTCAATCTGGCGGTGATTATCTCACTCAAAGCTTCGGCCATCGCACTGTTCGTCGAACCCCTTCTCGCCACGGCTCCCTTCTCGTCTTCAGTGCAGGCCATGGCTCGCCTCGGGTTTCCAGAGGCCATTTGCCAGATGCTCCTCCTGGCCCACCGCTACATTTACGTCTTTCAGCACGAAGCGCAACGCATGCATCGAGGGATGCGAGTGCGGGGATTTCGGAAACGATTCGACCTGGAGACGCTGCGAATCCTCGGCAATTTTCTGGGGATGCTTCTCGTGAGGAGCTTCGAGCGAACCCAGCGGGTTCATGATGCGATGCTGTCCCGCGGCTACGACGGTAAACTGCTTTGGACGGTCGCATTCCGGGCCACCGGCATGGATTGGGTGAAGGGAGTCTCGTGGGTGGCGGGAGGGATCGGGCTCCTGGTTTTGGATCGTTTCTGGTTTTGAGCCGCTCGGGGACAGTCCGGGTCAGAGTCCACAATCCTTGTCGGGGGGGCTGTCGTCCCAAGGAGCATATGAGGGCCATAGGAGGACTTTTCGCGGTGCTCCGGATGCCCGTCGTGTCCTCCACGGCCGTGAACCGGCTCCTTCGGCGGGAAACGCGGGTCTTTGGTCCACCTCGCGGGAAGATCTCACTGTCAATCCGTCTTCACGACTGCTGCGGGGTCCCCGCAGAGGTCCAGTACATGGAATCCTTTACCGCCTTTACGAGCCGCCTCATGTCTTCGGGGAGCACATTCCCGATGTTGCCGATGCGAAAAGTGTCGGCTTGAGTCACTTTGCCGGGGTAGATGACAAACCCTTTGCTTTTGAGCGTCGAATAGAAAGGCTTGAACGAGAATTCCGGGTGTGCAGGGTTGATGAAGGACGTGATGATGGGGGAGCGGCAGGATTCCGGGAGCAGACACTGGAAGCCCAGCGCCTCCATCCCTTCGACGAGCACCCGGTGATTCTCTTTGTAGCGTGCATGGCGGGCTGCAATGCCGCCCTCCTGATCGAGCTCGCGCAAGGCCTGGGCAAAGGCCCTTACCACGTGAGTGGGCGATGTGTAGCGCCACTTGCCTCCCTTGTCTTCCATCTCCCGCCACTGCGCGAATAGGTCGAGGCTCAGGGACCGGGCCCGCCCCTGGCACTGCTCCAGGTCCTGCCTTCGAGCAATGACAAACCCGAATCCGGGGACGCCCTGGATACACTTGTTGGCGCTCGAAATGAGATAATCGGCCCCGGTGGCTGCGGCATCCAGGGGGATACCCCCGAAGCTGCTCATGGCGTCGACGAGGGTGGTCTTGCCGTGGGCTTTAGCCAGGCGGCTGATGTCGGCCACGGGGTTGAGCATCCCCGTGGTGGTCTCACAGTGAACCACCGCCACATGGGTCACGTCGGGATGGCTCTCCAGGGCGGATTCCACGCGATCCAGGTCGGGAAACCCCACCTCGCCAAAGTCGAGCAGCAGCGTTGGAATCCTGAGGACGTGCGTGATAAGCGCGATTCGATCTCCGTAATGCCCGTTGGCAATGACCAGGATCTTCCCCTCCCGGGGCACGACACTCCCGATCGTGGCCTCCACGGAGAAGGTCCCGCTGCCCTGCATGAGAACGGCTGTGTAGCCGGGCTCAGGCGTTGCCAGGGCCACCAGCCTGGAGCGAACATCCTGCACGATACGGTTGTAGTCGTCATCCCATGTGCACCAGTCGCGCAGCATGGTGGCCTTGACCGACTTGGTCGTGGAAAGCGGACCTGGGGTGAGCAGCAGATAGGGGTTTTCCGGGATCTGATCAGTGTTCATGGGGATCCTTTCTCAGGTTGGTGGCAATCCACCGGGGAGTCTCGCCCCGCTTTCGACTTCCGTGAGGCTCGCCTCGATGATCTGCATGGCCGTTTCCAGTTCCTCGTGCGAAATGGTGAGAGGAGGGGTGAGGGTGAGGACGTTTCCCGAGGAGACCTTGAAGCTCAGACCCCTGGCAAGGCAGCGGTAGAGGACTTCATCCGCTTCTTCGCGGGCGGCAGCTCCAGCAGGGTTCACAAGCTCCACCGCCAGCAGGAGCCCCAGTCCCCGCACATCGCCCATGAGCGGGTGAGATGGCTGCATGTCGCGCAGTCTCTCAAGCGCCAGCTTCCCCGTTTCCGTTGCTCGCTGAAGCAGGCTTTCCTCCTCGATGCAGTCGAGGGCGGCCAGGGCGGCGGCGCAGGCCACCGGGCTCTTTTCATGGGTGTAATGCCCCAGGGCGATATCCCCCGCCACGTTGAAGGCCTCTCGGGCGATGATGGCCGCCAACGGAAAAATGCCCCCGCCGAGCCCTTTTCCCAGGATCAGAATGTCCGGCACCCCATCGAAGCATTCGCAGGCAAACATGCGCCCCGTCCGGCCCAGGCAGACCGCCGTCTCGTCCAGGATGAGCAGGGCCCCGTGGCGGTCGCAGGCGCTTCGCACCCGCTGCCAGTAACCAGGAGGCGGCAGGTCTACCGTGGTGCAGCGGATGGGCTCCGCGATGACCGCCGCCACATCGCCTTCCTTCTCCAGTACGTATTCCACGAACTCTGCGCATTTCAGACCGCATTCGGGGCATCCGCCCCGCGGCGCCCACCGGCAGCGAAAAGGCTCGGCAGGGGGGACATGCTCGGTTCCCGGCAGCAGCGGGCCGATGCCTGCACGGAACTGGGCCTCCCCTCCCACGGAGATGGCGTCGAGCGACGCGCCGTGGAAGGCGTCCCACATGGAGACGGTTTTGAAACGGCCCGTCACCACCCGGGCCAGCTTGAGGGCCATTCCCACGGCCGTGGTGCCCCCCGGGGCCAGCAGAACCCGGCTGAGGTCGCCGGGTGCAAGACCGGCCAGTCTGGAAGCCAGTGCGACGGCTGGAAGATTCGTATACCTTCGGGGGCAGAAGGAGAGGGTATCCAGTTGCTTCTTCACTGCTTCCATGACACGGGGATTTGAGTAGCCTGCCTGGTGCAGGCTGTTGCCATGAAAATCCAAAAAAGTCCTTCCCGCCATGTCGTAAAGAGTCGAGCCCTCAACCCGCTCGAGGACGTTCAGGCAGGGCGTCGAGAGGGATTGATGCAGGAAATACCGGGCATCCTCCTCCAGCACCTTCCGGGTGGATTCGGAGATGTGGTTCTCCACCCACCATTCCCGGCCCGGGGACTGGTTGACGTCGCCCTCGGTCACGCGCACAGGCTTGTTGAGAGCCATGTTTCTTCCTTGCTCAACCGTCTGACTACCTGCACTGGCTCCCGTGTCGTTTCCGAGCTCCTTGAGCCGTCGCTGAAGACAGACGTTACGGCCGGGTTGCGTCCCGGCCAAAATGGGGATTACGGCTTTTCTCCCGAGGCGAGCCTGCGGCCGATGTCTTTAATCACTGCCTGGCACCGGTCGATCTCCTCCACCACGTAATGGGCCCCTTGGGCACGGAATCGGGCGGCGATGCCTTCCAGCCGGTCTTGGAGCTCCCGGGCCGGCACGGCTGCCGCTTCCGATTCGCTCAGCCCCAGCTCATTGCCCGTTTTGGTCAGGGCGACGGTCCACATGCCCGCATTGAGGCCCTCCTGGATGTCGCTCGCCGTGTCTCCGATCTTCACCATGGCTGACATGGGGTAAACCTGGAGATCGATGGCGTTGCGATAGCACATGAAAGGGGCGGGCCTCCCCTCGGGGACTTCGGAGGAGGTCACGACGCAGTCGGGTCGGTAGCCTTTC
The DNA here is from genome assembly GCA_964513835.1 of uncultured Syntrophobacteraceae bacterium. Taxonomy (GTDB): domain Bacteria; phylum Desulfobacterota; class Syntrophobacteria; order Syntrophobacterales; family Syntrophobacteraceae; genus JALOOX01. Next base: position 3,135 of record CAZEOY010000057.1, on the reverse strand, counting down.
CTGGCGGCTTCCTCCATGAGCACATCCATAATGGGGCGGGTATAGCCGGTCGATGAGCCGATCCGAATACCCTGGGCTCTGCAGTAGATGACGAATTCCAGAAGACCGGGCACCGGGTCTGAATATCTTGCGATGGTTTCGACCATGAGCGGCTCCATCCTCGCGTACATCCTCTGGATGTCGTCCTCTAGGATGTCTCTGCCCTTGTGCTGCCTCCATCTTTGGCCAACGATCTCCATACAGCACATGGCACGCAGGTGGTCCATCTTCCTGAGACCCATGGGCTCGCGGGCCTCCGCCACTGTCACGGAGACTCCCTCCCCGCGGAAAACCTCGACAAAGGCACCGACCGGGCCCATGCAGCCGTAATCCACGGAGGTTCCGGCCCAGTCCAGCACGACCGCCCGGACGGGACCGCTGTAAGGCTTGTTTCGAGCAGCTGATTCCATGGAAACCGCTTCCTTTGCATCCCAAAGGTCATCTTCTGGCCCAGGCCTGGGTCATCCCCTGAACCCATCGGTTGGCGAAACCGTAAAGGCAGCGCACCAGGATGTTCACACCGACGATGAGCATGGCCATGGCCGCAGCGGGAGCGATGTCCCCCGCATCATCCATGTTGGCCACAGCAACGGATGCCAGGGGCAGATCCGCACTGTAGAGAAATATCACCGCAGACACCGTAGCCATGGAGTTGACGAAATAGTAGATTGCAATTTCCAGCGTGGCCGGGAGGCAGACCGGCACGGTCACGCGGGCAAAAGTTCTGTAGAATGGAACTCCCATGGACTCGGAAACGGTTTCGAACTCGCGGTCCAGCTGCTTGAGAGCGGTCGTGGCCGTGAGGAAGCTCACCGTGTAGAAATGGACCACGTTGCTCAGCACCAGGATCCCCATGGTCCCGTAGAGCACGTTGAAGGGGTTGGGAATGTCCCATCCCAGCAACGACCAGGACGGCGTGTTGAAAAAGAAAATGTAGCTCAGGCCGATCACCATTCCGGGCAGAGCGAGAGGCACCAGCGATAGCATGTAGGAAGCCTGGCGCAGCGCCCGCATCCCTCGGCTCTTTTCAATCAGGTAAGCCGATCCGAAGGTCATGACCGTTCCAAGAATCGCAGAATAGAGGCTCATGCGGATGCTGTTGAACAGCGACCCGATGCCTCCTCCGCCCATCTTGCTGAAGTTGTAATGATCCAGTCCCAGGGAGAGGTTGTAGGGCCAGACCTTGACGAGGGAGGCGAAAAGCGCCGTTCCATAGAACCCCAGGATGCCCAGGGCCACAGCGGAGCAGAAGGTCAGGGCCAGGATGTCACGCATCCCCGAAGGCCTGGGGACGAGCGGCACGGATCGAGCCGTCAGTGCTGAGAACTGCCGCCTCTGACAGATGCGGTCGGCCACGAAGGAGATGACGGTGGGGACCAGGAGGACGGAACTCACCACAGCTCCCATGATGAAATTCTGCTGGCCGATGACCTGCTTGTAGATATCCGTTGCGAGCACGTTGTATTGTCCGCCGACGACTTTGGGCGCGCCGAAGTCCGTAAACGCCAGAATGAAGCAGACGAAGAAGGTGCTGATGAGCCCGAACTTGATGCCGGGGAGCGTGATGGCGAAAAAGGTCCTGAACGGAGTGGCACCGAGGGATTCGGAGGCTTCGTAGAGGCGGGCATCCGTCATCCGGAGGGCCACGGAGAGAATGAGGACGGCTTGAGGGAAGGTGTAGAGAATCTCGGCGAAAATGATCCCGAAAGGCCCGTAAAGCTCGACGGGGATACCGGGGATGTGCCCGAAGAATCCCTGGGAGATGAGCCCTTTCTTACCGAAAAGATAGACCAGGGCGATCCCGTTGAGCAGTGTTGGCGCAAAGAGGGGCGTCATGACGATGCCCTGAAAGAAACTCTTGAGAGGCATGCAGGTTCGAGTCAGTGCATACGCGAAGAGGAAGCCCAAAGTGGTGGAGCCTGCGGTGGTCAGCACGGAAACATAAAGGCTGTTGGTGAGGGAAGAGGAGAGGGCCGGGGTGCGAAAGTAATTCAGGTAATTCGAAAGACCCGCAAATTCTCCTTCGGCGGTCAGGAAGCTCTTCCAAATTAGCTGCGCCACGGGAACGAGGACGCAGAACGCCATCCACAGGCATGCGAGCACGATCAGGGCGCGGAGGACCCACGCCTCCACGTCCAGGGTCCTGGCGGAAGCGCTTTCCAAAGAGGAAGTTCTGCTCAGCATGGAGATCCGGCGCAGTTCTCAGGCGGCGTAGACCAGGAGCCGATCAGTCGGAAGATCGATGTGGATGCGGGACTTTTCGCGTATCCGAAGCCTTCGGACTCTCTCGGCTGTCACGTCTGCTTCGATGGCGGAGGTTTCTGCCTCACCCAGGAGCAAATTCATCTCCACACGGTAATTGGCGCCCCGATACTCGAGGCGGCTGACTTCAGCCCTCAGCAGATTCCTGGAGGCTTCACCGTTCTGGCAAATCAGGATGTCTTCGGGTCGAATGGCCAGGGTGGCCGGCGCTCCTTCGGGAACGGGGTCCGACTCATCCACGAGCAGCCTCAGGCTGCCCTTGCGAAAGACGCGGGGAGCCTCCTTGACGGCGTCGCGAATGAAATTCATGGAGCCGATGAAGGACGCCACGAACGGACTGGCCGGCCTGTTGTAGATTTCGTCCGGCGAACCGGCCTGGAGGACGCACCCTCGATCCATGACCAGGATGCGATCGGCCATGGCGAGGGCCTCCTCCTGGTCGTGGGTGACCATGAGGGTCGTGACGCCGAGGCGGCGCTGGAGCTGCTTGACCTCGGCGCGGAGCGTGACGCGCACCTGCGCGTCCAGCGCCGAGAGGGGCTCGTCGAGCAGCAGCAGCGACGGCGACAGGGCCATGGCCCGCGCCAGCGCCACCCGCTGCTGCTGGCCGCCCGAGAGCTGAGCCGGGTACTTGGATTCCAGGTCCTGCAGGCCCACCAACCGGAGCAGTTCATGGACGCGCTCCCGGATGCGGGCCTTCTCCAGGCGCAGGCTGGCCAGACCGTAGCCGACGTTCTGGGCTGCCGTCAGGTTGGGGAAGAGCGCGTACGACTGGAAGACGATCCCGACGTTGCGTCGCGACACCGGGAGGCGGGACACGTTCCGGCCGTCGAG
>CAZEOY010000056.1:9639-10906 GCA_964513835.1 uncultured Syntrophobacteraceae bacterium | reverse complement strand
TCCTCAATGGCCTCTTCTCCATGTCTGAAATCGCCATCATCTCAGTGCGTAAAGCCCGCCTTCTTCAAAAGGTCGAAGAAGGAGACAGGAAGGCCAGGGTCGCCCTGAATCTCTCCAATGAACCCAACATGCTGCTCTCAACGGTGCAGATCGGCATCACCCTGGTGGGGGTTCTAAGCGGCGCCTTCGGGGGGGCGAAGCTGGCCGGGGAGTTTGCAGGTTTCTTCAACCGCTTCAGCCTGATTTCCCCGTATGGAGAAAGTGTGGCCCTCGTGGCCATTGTTTTGTGCATTACCTACCTCACATTGGTCATCGGGGAATTGGTGCCCAAACGCATCGCGCTGAGTCATCCCGAGCACATTGCGGTTCGGGCGGCGAATCCCATGCGTTTCCTGGCTGGAATCACTGCGCCGGCCGTTCATTTGCTCAGCGTCTCGACGGAATTGGTCCTGAAGATGATCGGTTTCAAACCTTCAGCGGAACCTCCCGTGACGGAAGGGGAGATCAAGATTCTCATCGAGCAGGGGACACTCGCGGGGGTTTTCGAGGAAGCCGAGCAAGAGATGGTGAGCCGGGTTCTGAGGTTGGGGGATCGGAGTGTTGGAGCGCTCATGACTCCGCGGAAACGCATCGTGTGGCTGGATGTCAACGAAACTGCAGAAAGGAATCGACGCAAGATTTTGAAGAGCCTGCGTTCCCGTTTTCCGGTATGCCAGGGAAGACTCAGCAATGTACTCGGTGTGGTCGACGTCAAGGATCTGCTGACACGATGCTTGAGCGGGCGGACGCTGGACATCCGTTCGGGCCTGCAGCAGCCACTGTTTGTGCTGGAAAGCACTCATGTTCTTCGGGTCATGGAGCTCTTCAAGGAATCGGGAACCCAGATGGCGCTTGTGGTTGACGAATACGGGACCATTGAAGGACTTGTCACCCTGACAGATCTTCTGGAATCCATTATCGGTGATATTCCCTCCCTGGATGATGCCGGGGAACGTCCTGTCGTTCAGCGCGAGGACGGTTCCTGGCTGGTAGAGGGCATGATTCCCGTGGATGAACTGCGGGATTTACTCAATATGGGAAGATTCCCCGACGCAGATACGGGAGACTACGAGACGCTTGGCGGCTTCGTGATGAGCTCCCTCCGGCGTATTCCGGGGGTTGGCGATCACTTCGAGTGCTGCGGATTCCGATTCGAGGTGGTTGACATGGATGGACACCGGGTGGACAAAGTCCTGATTCAGAAGATTGAGAGCAGCTTGAGCGATCA
>CAZEOY010000056.1:6021-9629 GCA_964513835.1 uncultured Syntrophobacteraceae bacterium | reverse complement strand
CAAAGGCGCATCCGAAGTGAGGCCATGAATGAGGACGTTTCCCGCAAGTGGATGAGGTGCGATGGCTCGAATAGGCAAGGCGACCCTCGGGAGGGGAAGGCCGGCTCAAGAATTTGCAGCGCGGCGAAAGCGGTGCGCTGATTCCACAAGTCAATGAATACATTCCTCTTTTTAGGTGAAAAAGACCCGCACCAGCCGTGGAATGACCCTCTGACCCTTGCCTGTTGTGAACCTGGTTAGTGACTTTTTTGAATCCGCTGAGTTATATGGTTATGAGACTCCGTTCATAGAAGCCCTCGATTGCGGCCCCTGGAGCTGCTTCAGGGCTGGAATCGGGAGTTCTTTCTCCTGCACTGGAATGGTCTGGTTTCTGCATATTCACCCAAAATGAAATCTGTTGCTGCAAATTGTTGCAATGGGAAGCCTGTGAGTCTGGTTTTCGGGAATGCTGGAGCTGCTGAGCTCTCAGTGTGCGCCATGAAGGATGTTCTGAGGCAAGTTCTGAGGTCATAGAGACTGCACCTCAAGCCGTTTTCACAAGCTGTACGGTCCCCATGTTGGCTCAATTTTGGCGACCGGCGGTTTCACAGACAGGGGTAGTGTATGAAGCTGCAGAGAATGTGGGTTGCCATCGGGGTTTTGATGCTGATGGCCATGTGTGTGCCTTCTGAGATCTCTGCCTACGATTACCGAGATTCCCTGACGTCCGAGTTGTTGATGGAGTCCAATGCAAGAGGACGTGTTTTCAGAGATGCCAGGGATGGGCGAGCTCGGTTTTTTGGCGCCGATCGTAAGGGCGCCGTGCCCCCGACGCTGACCGGGCGACCATCTTCTGCGGTAGAGGCGGGTCGTGCCTTTCTCTCCCGTTACCGAGATCTTTTCGGCCTGAGGGACCCGTCCCGGGAAATGCGCACGGAGCAGCTCAGGAAGACGCACGATGACCGCTCAATCATTCGTTACCAGCAGCTCCACGCGGGGATTCCGGTGGTGGGCGGGGAGATGATCGTCCAGACGATCGGTGCCGAACACCGGATTCTCTCCGCAGGAGGTAAGGCGGTGCCGGAGATCACCGTGGATACCGCGCCTGCGATTACCGCGTCAGAGGCTCGAAATGTCGCGCTTGCCCTTGTATCCAAGCACTACAGCATCGGTGAGGATAGCCTGTCGGTCACAGACCCTGAATTATGGATCTACGATCCCACGCTTTTCGGCAAGCCGGACATAGGCAAGTTCCTGGTGTGGCGCATGGAAGTGACGCCCCGCGAGCTTCTTCCCATCAGAGAGCTGGTTCTTATCCATGCCCAAAGGGGTTCGGTCGCGCTGTGTTTCAATCAGACAGACACGGCGCTGAATCGCAGGATATACAACGCCGATCAAGGGACCTCTCTGCCCGGCAGACTGGTCTTGTCAGAAGGTCAGCCGCTGACCGGCGATTCCGATGTCGACAACGCTTACCAGTTTTCAGGGGATACTTACAACTTCTACTTTCAGCACCTGCAGCGAGACAGTCTCGATAATGCCGGCATGATGCTGAGATCGACCGTGCATTACGGCGATCGAATGGACAACGCCTTCTGGGACGGCACACGTTCCCAAATGGTCTACGGGGACGGGTTTGTGACTGATGATGTGGCCGGCCACGAGATGACCCATGGGGTCACGCATCATGAGTCCCGCCTCTTCTACTACTACCAGTCGGGCGCCATCAATGAAGCGCTGTCCGACATCTTCGGAGAGCTCATTGATTTGACCAACGGGCTGGGAAATGACAGCGACAGTGTGCGTTGGCTGGTGGGGGAGGACCTTCCCATCGGTGCCATTCGCAATATGAAGTCGCCTCATCAGTTCGGACAGCCGGAGCGCATGGGGGATGCCGACTATTATTATTGCGGGACGGGAGACAACGGGGGAGTTCATGACAATTCCGGCGTTGCCAACAAGGCTGCGGTACTTCTCACTGACGGGGGGACCTTCAACGGCTACAGCATTCAGAAGTTGTCGGGTGGCATCCCGATGGTGGCCAAGTTGTTCTACGAGGTCCAGACGAACCTGCTGACATCGGCTTCGGATTACCAGGATCTCTATAACGCTCTGATACAAGCGGCCGACAACCTGGGTTTCGGTGCCGGGGATCGCCAGTCAGTGGTCAACGCGGTCAATGCGACGGAGATGAACCAGCAACCCGCCGGTTGTCCTGCCACAGAAGCGCCGGCTCCAGTCTGTGATTCCGGCAGTACAAACGTCCTCTTCTTCGACAATCTCGAAAATCCATCCAGTGGCAACTGGCGTAAATCTTCGAATCAGGCGCCCTGGTACTACCCGCAGAACAGCCACCCCTATGGTAATGAGTACGATATGACGTACGCGACCAGCGGCGTCTACAATTTCTGGGGTGACAACATCAGTACGACCGGGGATTATTCCATGGCCATGAACAGGGATGTGGCCGTTCCGATTGTCGGCGCTACCTACCTGCAGTTCAACCACTTCTACAGTTTCGAGAGCATTCCGGCCAATGGAAGATACTATGATGGGGGAGTGGTGGAATACAGCATCGATGGAGGAAAGTCGTGGACGGACGCCGGCAAGCTCTTCACGCATAACGGTTACAGTCAGACCCTTTACACCGGTGACACGAACCCCCTCAAAGGGCGCCCGGCATTTTCCGGCGAATCCCCTGGCTATATTTCGTCCCGCCTGGATATTTCCCCCTTGGCAGGCAAGGAAGTCAGGTTCCGTTTTCGAATCGGCACCGACAGCATTGGGGCCTTCTGGGGATGGTTCATCGACGATATCATCATCTTCGCATGTGGAGGGGGTGGAGATCACTCCGGACAGATCACCTTACACACCCCCAACGGCAACGAGGTCTGGATGGCGGGCAGCTTGCAAGTCATCACCTGGACCTGCTCACCTGACGTCGGCAGAACGGTTCGAGTTGAGCTCTGGAAGGGAAGCGCGATGGTCCGGGTCATCCGCCGAGCTGTGAGGTATAAGAGCGATGGAAGTGGATCCTTGAGATGGAGGGTTCCCCGAAGACTGGAGCCCGGAGACGATTACAGCATCAGGATATCCGGGAAAACGACTGGCTCCGACGAGAGCGACGCAGCGTTCGTGGTCATACCCTTTTCTCGCTAGCATCGATCGACTTCATGTGCCGCGGGTTGCTTGCCGACCGCGGCACATGAACTTCCGGGGTCGTATCCACTGTCCCCTCGGGCAGGGTCATTCATCCAACGGCATCTCAGGTTTCCCCCAATCCTTAAATCCAACCGCCCATCATGAGCAAAGCTGCAACCACAGCGATCGCAACCCGGTAATACCCGAAAATCTCCAATCCATGACGATTCAAGTAGTTTACCATCCACTTCACAGAGATGACGGCGGACAGGAAAGCCGTCACCAGGCCCAGAAGCAATGCGAGGGTGTTGAAAGCCTCCAGCATTTCCCGTCCATGCTTGAAAGCATCGAAAACAGTGGCTGCTCCGAGCGTCACCACGCCCAGCAGGAAGCTGAACTCTACGGCAGCGGGTGTGGACAGGCCCACCATGATCCCTCCCAGTATGGTGGCCAGACTGCGACTGACACCGGGCCACATGGCAATACAC
>CAZEOY010000056.1:0-6011 GCA_964513835.1 uncultured Syntrophobacteraceae bacterium | reverse complement strand
CCCGGATGCGCCTTCGGGCCGCGATGCGACAGTGCCGATGACGAGTGCCATGCGCACGTTCAATGCTGAAAGCTCTGCATTTCTTGGCCGAAGTGCCTGACCGGATCTGCGCTTCCTCTCAATCCAAAGGATGGCCAGTCCACCCACCATCCAGGCAACAATGATGGGCCATGGGCCAAAGAGGTAAGACTTGATCAGGCGGTGCAGCAGAAAGCCCAGAGCAGCTGCGGGGAAAAACGCTGCCGCCAGGTTGATGAGCATCCGGAGACCTTCCGGGTCTCTGCCCGCGATTCCCAGACACATCTTCTTGACTCTCCTCCTGTAGAGCCCCAGAACCGCAACGATGGCGCCCGCCTGAATGCATATGGCATAAGCGTCTGCAGCGTCTTTATTATTCCGGGGATGTGGATTCGAGGACCTTTCGTCCGTGCCGATTCCCATGATGCGTTGAGCCAGGAGCAGATGGCCCGTTGAGCTTACCGGGAGATACTCCGTCACGCCCTCGACGATCCCTAGAATAGCGGCTTGAACGTAGGTCATGCTTCCCGAAGAGTCCTCTTGAACACCAGGTTGGTCTGAGGCCGACACGCGATGATTCGATCCCATGCCAGACAATAAGAGTGCGATCCAAAGCAGAGCGGTGATATTTCGATGATGTGATGTCATTTCGTATCCTGCTGGTTCGGAGAATAGGCATGGGCGCTTCGCATCGACTGCCGAACGAATGGAAATACCCCCTTGCCGACATGAATCCGATGCACCGTCCATCGTCCTTTCAGAACCCATCGTGGGTCGCCGGTCCTAAGACCTGAATTTGAAAAGCCGCCTTACGGGTCTCGCCTTCAAGGCACCAGGGATGCTGTGCACCTCAATGACTTGTTGGCGAGCAACAAGTCGGGAGGCGATTCCCGCCGTGGGAGATCAGCTTATAGCCCGGTTGGGACCCGGTGTCCATGAACTGGGGCGATGAAAGCTCGACATCATTGGAGAGTTTCCTTGTCTGATGCCACTGAGATTCCCGAACCCGTGTTCCGAACCGGCCCTCGCTTTCACATCTTTCTCTCTTGCACCTTCACGGGGAGCGGGCCAAGGATGCTCATTGCCGCAGAATGTGCCACTTGATAATATATCAGAACTTCACTCGAGAGCGGACTCGATCAAGGCATGGCCGTTCGCTTTTACGAACGGACTCCAATGTCGTCACCCATTTTCGCGCCGATCACCGGACCCGGACCTCAAAGGTCCGAGCCGCTTGAGGCAAAAGGGGAATGATGAAGCAAGTGCTCAAGTTGTACAATACGATGTCTCGGAGCAAAGAAGCGTTCACGTCCCGGGAGAAGGGTCGCGTCAAGATGTTCACGTGTGGCCCGTCTGTCTACAGGAGACCTCATGTCGGCAATTACCGAACGTTCGTGTGGGAAGATCTGCTGCAGCGCTATCTCCAGTATCTGGGCTATGGTGTGGAACGTGTGATCAACCTCACCGATATTGAAGACAAGGCCATCGCCGAGGCAGAGCGCAATGCCGTGAATGTCGAGCAGCTCACCGGTCAGGTGGTCGATCGCTTTCTCGAGGATTGCAGACTGCTGCGAGTGAAGCTTCCGGAAATCATCCCCCGGTCCTCGACCTCCGTGGATCAAGCCGTGAAGCTGATCGAGGTGCTCCTGGAAAAAGGGTACGCCTACAGACACCGGGGAGACATCTTCTTCGATCCTCTCAAATACAGCGGGTTTGGAAGGCTCTTTGGACTGGACATGAGCCGCTGGCCGGAGAAGAAACGTCGTTTCAGGCGGGATACCTATGCGGGAAGAAGATGGAACCTCGGGGACTTCATCCTGTGGCACGGAAAGAATGAAGGCGGGGGGCCGAGCTGGGATACGGAGATTGGCAGCGGGAGGCCTGCCTTGAATATCCAGGACCCTGCGATGATCACCAAGCACTTTGGGTATTCCATCGACATCTGCTGTGGTGGCGTCGACAACCTCTATCGCCATCATGACTACAATCTCGCAGTTGTCGAGGCGGCATCGGGAGTCGAGTTTGCCCGTTTCTGGATCCACGGGGAGCATCTGCTGTCCAGGGGCCGGAAGATGTCCAAAAGTCTGGGCAATATCGTGTATGTGGAGGACCTGATCTCCGGAGGCTGCACGGCGGACCATGTACGCTTCTTTCTGCTCTATGGCCACCATCGCAAAAGCATGAACCTGATTCCGACGCGATTCGCGAAGGCAGCTGCGAGGCTTGACGAATTACGCGGTCTGGCAAAGCCATTCCAGACGGGTGGCTCTGCAGGCGACGGCGGGCGCAAAGAGCGGGGAGATTCTGACGGTCCGCTGGTCGAGGATTTCAACCGACACATGAATGATGACCTCAACGCCCGATCCGCCATCGATTCAGTTTTCCGGAACCTGGAGCGCTTCGAAGCCAGTCGGCAGGGTGGGGCATTGGGGGAGCACGAGATGGAGCAGATCGGCAACGATCTGATGAAGATCGATGAAGTTCTTCAAGTGATCTTCAACTCCTCTCGGAACCATTGAGGCGGAAGCTCAGGATCGTGATGTCGTCAGCTTGCTGTGCAGCCCCTTGATGAGTTCTGACGTGTTCCAGCACCTTCAGGCACATGGCTCTGGGATCGTCGGTGCCACAATCCTCAATCGTTTGGGCGAGCCGAGCTTCGCTGAACAGCTCACCGTCCAGGTTGGATGATTCCGTGACGCCATCGGTGTAGAGCACCAGGGTCTCGTTGGACGCGAGCTGAAAGCAGCCGTCGGTGTAGATGGCGTCTTCCATGATGCCGATCGGAAGACCCTTTCCGGTTTCACTTTCCACGCCCACGGGAACAACCCCATGGGATGTTATCCTCAGCGGCGGATTCTGGCCGGCGTTGCAATAGACAATTCGACCTGATGCCATGTGGCAGACGAAGTAGAACATGGTCACAAACATGGCCGAAGGATTCTCGGGTGCTATGAGCTGATTGATGCGTGCCAGGGTGTCCGCAGGGCTGAGGCTGCCGCTTGCGGTACCGCGCAGCATGGCACGGATCTTCATCATGAAAAGACCTGCCGGGATCCCCTTTCCCGATACGTCCGCCACGACGACCCCGAGATGAGCGTCGTCGACGAAGAAGAAATCGTAGTAGTCTCCCCCCACCTCTTTGGCAGGCTCCATATCCGCATATATGCACACATGGGGTGCGTCAGGGAGGGGAGGAAAGGTGTGAGGCAACATCTCCTGCTGCAGCTGCCTGGCCAGTCGAAGCTCGCCCGCCAGAGCCTCCTTTTCCGCTGCCACACGGGCCACTTCGCGTGTGTAATTCTTGAGATCGCCGACCATTTTGTTGAAGGCCCTTGCCAGCTCGCCGAGTTCGTCCCGGGATCGGATATCGATGGAATGCTCAAAATCGCCTCTGCTGACGATCTCGGTTTGACGCATCAGACGGCGCAGCGGCCGCGTGAACACATAGGAGAAGATCATGAGCAGAATGATGGTGGCGCCCACCGTGACGCCCACGACCAGATTCACCCTATGGGAGACCTGCTGGCCGGCACGACGAATCTCCTCTGCCGGCCGGTAGAGCTCCAGGACGTAAATCACTGCCTCGGACTCATCCAGGACTGGCATAAGGTAACTGAACCACTCGCCCTCATCGTCCGAATAATTGCCGTGTTGAGGCCGCTTGTCGTTGAGGGCCTGCCAGAACATCGGGCGGTCATCCGGCACGACGTAGGGCATAAAGATCGCTCCCCGCCATATGTTCACCCCGAAGTAGTAGCGTCCATCCCGGATCTTGTGCAGGATCCATTTGGGTGTCTGCTCCACCTCCCGCCCATCCAGGATCCGGGAAATGCTGCGGTACACGTTCTCATAGACGACACCCTCCCGATCTGCAGGTTGCTGAATGGCTTTGAGGTCGGTTCGGGAAAGGCTCTCGATCACGGCGTGTGCGAGGTTTGCAGACCTCCTCAACGATTCCGCCATGACTTCCTTGCTCATGATGCTGGCCACGCCGCTTCCGACAAACCGGGCAGTGAGGATGAGGAGTGCCACAAAGGGAACGAGGAGCTTCAAAAAGAAGGGGACCCTTAAATTCCTGAAGGGTGACAGGAGCCGGCCAGCCGAAAAGGCCAGAAGGATCAGGGCAAGAGCGCAGAGGACCAGGACGACGGTCCTTGTCGGAAGCTCAATGGTGTAGGTGTTGATCGCCTGGAATCCCTGCTCCAACGACACGAAGCTTCGGTTGGCCAGATCGAAGGAGCAGATCTGGCCCGTCGCAGGATCGAAGCCGAAGAGTCCAACCAGCGCGTCAGCGAAGGGATATCCCATCCCCAATGGATCGATGACTTCGCGTACCGAGCCCGAATCGTCAAACTGCACCCAGGTTCGGTTGCCCTTGCTGGCGACGGTCAGGAACGCATGGCCATGCTCCGGTCCCTGGGCGAAGAAGACCTCATCGGGAGCCAGCAGCTTTCCCCGGTCAAAGCCGACATCGCCTATCTCCCCGATATTCTCCCCTGAAAGGGAGTACACGGCGATTTTTCCGGTGACTCCCGAAGACAGGTAAATCTTCCCGTCGGGTCCGACGGTCAGGGCTTCCCAATGTTCGAGGGGACCGTTTCTTTCACCCATCGGCTGTACCCGGGGGGGAAGTTGACCGCAATCGATACGGATCGCTTCGGAAGGTGGGACTTTCCAGATGTTGAATTGATACTTGAGGTTGTTGGCGAAATAGTGGTTGCCCTGGGAGTCGCAGGCGTAGGTGATCTCCGGGTACTGCTGCGGATCCTTGAAGAAGATGGTGAGCAGCACCTCCGGTGATTGGTCGAATGAGCGATACAATGAGAAGCGGTAGCCAAGAAACTCCCGGGTCTGCAGAGCGTAGACATGGCTCTGAACGACGATCCCTCCCGGTCCCGGGTAGAGCTTCCGTACCATGTAATAGCGAGTCTCGTCGTCAGGTTCGATCTCGTAGGCGCCCAGTGCTTCAAGGGTGGGGCGGGGAGGAGAGGCCTGCAGCACAAGGAGAGTGTTCTTCTCCTTCTCAAGGACATGAAGCCTCCCGTCCGCAAAAGTGTAGGCGATCGGATTGATGAACTTTCGCTCGGCGCGGTACCCTGTCGCGGCAGCGATGAAAACAACAGCCGCCAGCCCGAGAAAAAACCACCCTGCCAGTCCCAGCCTGGTGTTTGAGGTACTCATGAGGCTACCACCGGGCGCCGTTTCGCCTCTGAATGGAATTGATGGCCAAAGCAGCCTTTGTCATCAGCACTCTCCGATTCGATCGGTCTTCACACTCTTTCCTCAAGGGCCTGGCGCTGCATTTCGGCGAGGTAACCGTCGAGCTCATCGAGGCTCGAGAAGATCTGCAGGGATGGGAGTGCATTGATGATTTCGAAGACCCTCTTCACCTGGTGCTGGAGGTTGGCCAGCATGAGGGTTCCTCCGCGACGGTTGAGATCCTTTTTGGACTTGAGGACTACGCGGACTCCCATACTGCTGATGTAGTCGATGCCGCCCATGTCCAGGGTGATCACCCGCGCTCCACCGGTTTGAATCAAATGGTCCATCTTCTTCTCGAGAATTTGGTGAGTGTTGGTGTCCAGCGAACCGAATGCAGAGACGACGAAAACCCCGGCCTGTTTTTCATTGGATGTGACAGTCAAAGACATATTCAAGGTCTCCTTTTGTAAGATGTTTTAGAAATTCACCCAAGGGTGCCAGCGGGGATATCGATTTGATGCGCAGTTTGAAGGCATTGCAGGCCGACGTGCCATCTTCCGACGTTGATTCCTGTAAAAAAGCACTCGAAGCGCTCTGCCACACCAGTCTCCACATGGAGACTTCATCTAAACGCTGAAGCAAACGATCAATACGTTGGACTCACCGTCTCTTTTGTACGTCATCCTCGTGGTGAGCTGCCGGACCAGATGGATGCCAAGCCCTCCTATTGCCCTGTCTGCGAGGTCCCGGTTCAGATCCGATGCGCGGAATTCCGTTGGGTCGAAGGGAAT
>CAZEOY010000055.1:0-10979 GCA_964513835.1 uncultured Syntrophobacteraceae bacterium | reverse complement strand
GGCAGTGTCTACAACAACAATGCGCGTATCGGGCCGGGCGGAGGCAACGACTACTGGGAGGGGGGCACCTCGCGACCGGACCTCGTTCTGGCCGATCTCATCAGCATCTTCCATCCCGAGCTGGTCCCGGACCATGAGCGCATCTGGTACCGGAAGCTCCCGCGTCACGAGGGAGGAAACCCGTGATGCACCCCTCCTCCATCGCCCCCGGCCACCTGGAAAAGGCCATGCCACGCGTACGGGTGTCCGTCTGGGCGGGGCTCCTCCTGGCCCTGGCCCTCGCCTTCGTGCTGGAGCTCTCAGTGGGGTCGGTTCTGATCCCCTTTGAAAGTGTCCTTTCCATCCTCCTGGGCTATGGAGACCCGCCCGAAGGATGGCGGCAGATCGTCCTGATCTTCCGCCTCCCGCGGGCCCTGGCCGCCATGCTGGGGGGAGCCGCCCTGGGCATGGCCGGGTTGAAGATGCAGACCCTCTTTCGCAACCCTCTGGCCGACCCCTTCGTGCTGGGCATCAGCTCCGGGGCCAGCCTCGGGGTGGCCGTCATGGTCATGGCCGTCTGGGGCGCCGGGTGGCCCGGCCTGCTCAAGAAGGCAGGCATCCTGGGGGATCTTTCCCTCGTCCTCTCGGCGACGCTGGGGGCTATGGGAGTCCTGGCTGTCATCCTCGGCGTGGCGCGACGGGTGGAGAGCAACCTGACGCTCCTCATCGTCGGCATTATGTTCGGCTACATGAGCGGCGCCCTCGTGAGCATCCTCATGCAGTTCACTCACGAGCAGCAGATCCGGGCCTTCATCTCCTGGACCTTCGGTTCCTTCGGCGGGGTGACCTGGCGCCAGATGCCTCTTTACGCCGCAACGCTCCTCTCGGGGCTCGTGCTGGGCTGGGCCCTTTCCAAGCCCCTCAACGGGCTGCTCCTGGGGGAGGGCTACGCACGGAGCATGGGGATCGACGTGCGCCGGACGCGGTTCTGGATCATCTTCGGAGGAGCCCTCCTGGCGGGGACCGTCACGGCCACCTGCGGTCCCATCGGGTTCCTCGGGATTGCCATCCCCCACCTGTGCCGCCTGATCATGCGAACATCCGACCACCACGTGCTGGCTCCCGGCGTGATTCTGCTCGGTGCCACCCTGGCTCTCTCGGCGGATCTCATGTCACAGGTGCCCGGCACCAAGATCGTCCTTCCCCTCAATGCCGTGACAGCCCTCATGGGGGCCCCGGTGGTGGTGGGCATCCTCGTGCGCCGGAACCGGGCCATGGAGGTGGCGGCATGAACGGTGCTGCCCTTCTCGAGACCAGGACGCTGTCAGTTGGCTACAGGCAGCCGGGGCGTCATCCGCGGCCGGTGGTGGAGGGAGTCAATGTCGCGCTCATGGGGGGTGAGCTCATCTGCCTGCTGGGGCCCAACGGGGCGGGAAAATCGACGCTCATCCGGACCCTTTGCGGGATGCAGGCGCCTCTGGCGGGGAAAGTCCTGCTGGGGGGGGAACCGCTCGAGAAGCTTTCGGCCCGGGAAGTGGCCCGGCGCATGAGCCTGGTGCTCACCGAGCGGGTGGCTGCGGGTCTCATGCCTGTCGCGACCCTGGTGGCCCTGGGACGCCATCCGTACACCCGGTGGGGGGGCCGCCTGAGCCCCGAAGACCGGGAGGCCGTCTGGCGCGCCATGGCCGATGCGGGCATCGAGGCCCTGGCCTACCGGCCCGTCTGCGAGCTCAGCGACGGGGAACGGCAGAAGGTCATGATCGCCCGTGCCCTGGCCCAGGAGCCCCAGGTCATGATCCTGGACGAGGCCACGGCATTTCTCGACCTGCCGCGCCGCGTGGAGCTCATGCACCTGCTGCGGCACCTGACCCGCAGCCGGCAGCGGGCCATCCTGCTGGCCACGCACGATCTCGACCTGGCCCTTCGGTGCGCCGACCGGTTGTGGCTCCTGCCGCCTGGCGGCCCTCTGCTCGAGGGCGCCCCCGAAGACCTGGTCCTGAACGGCTCCTTCGGCAGCGCCTTTGCCGGCGAGGGAGTGCAGTTCGACCCGGGGTCGGGGGCCTTCAGCCTTCAGGAGACCAGGCGTGGAGCCGTGGCCCTGTCAGGCGGCGGGATCCCGGGCATGTGGACGTACCGCGCTCTCGAGCGTGCCGGATACCGGGTCACCCCGGTGGGGCAGGCCCCGGTGGGCGTAGACATCATCGAAGCCAATGGAAAACCGACCTGGCGCATCGTCGGCTGCGACGGAACCTTCTCATCGATCGAGGAGCTCCTGGCCGCCATCGAGCGCCACATCACGGCTCCGGAAAAGGAGAATACGCATGAGTGAGGGGCTGCCCATCGCACTGCTGCACCTGGCTGTAAAGTACGGCGAGCTCGACGAGAACCGCGCGGCCCTGGCCACCTACGCCGAGGAGGCGGCCCGGCGTGGAGCACGGATCATCCTCGCCCCCGAGCTGGCCGTTTCGGGCTACAGCTTCGACTCGCGGAGTGAAGTGGCGCCCTGCGTGGAACCTCTGACCGGGGAGACTTTCGAGCGCCTCTCTCCCGTGGCGCGCCGCCATGGCGTCACCATCTGCACGGGGTTTGCCGAGAAGGACCCGGATACGGACATCTACTACAACAGCGCCTTGGTGGTGGGACCCGACGGATCCGTCGCGGCCCACCATCGCAAGGTGGCTTCCGAGCGGAGGTGGGCGCGCCCGGGCGAGCCTTCGCACACCGGCATCTTCGACACGCCCTGGGGACGCATGGGGGTTCTCATCTGCGCGGACACCTACTACGGGATCCTCCCCCGCTCCCTGGCGGTGCAGGGCGTGGACCTCGTCTTCGCCCTGGCCAACTGGCCCCTCGGGGGCATCGATCCCCGGGCGCTCTGGCGGGCGCGGGCGCTCGAGAACGGCATCGGCGTCATCGGGTGCAACCGCACGGGCCTGGACCGCCGCATGGACTGCACCGGCTGCCCTTCCTATGCCGTGGCCCCCGACGGCCGGGTCCTACTCGAGGCGACGAGCGAGAGCTCGTGCATCTGGATGGTGGATTACCCTCTCGAGGACGGGAAGCTTCCCTCGGCGCGCCGCGAAGCCCTCATGGCCACCCGCCGTCCACGGGAGTTCACGGCCATCTCCCTCGACATGAACGGCCTGGACGATTTCTCAGGTCTCTGGGGGCTGCCGCAGGCGGGATATCTGGATGTCCGCTGCCTCATTCCCGCCTCCCCCGACGAGGCCGCGGGAGTGCTGGAATCAGCGGCCCACGAGACCGACGGGACCCCGACTCTTCTCATCTTCCCGAGGGGTGTCGGCCCGGCATCGAGGGAGAGGATTCCCGAGCTTGCAGCTCAGCGCAACCTGGCCGTGGTGACGGAGGTGGACGGGAACGGTACCTGTTCGTTCATGTCCGCCTCCCGAAACGTCACGCTCCACCCCGACGAAAGCTGCGTCATGGCGGATTTCGGCCCGGCCCGGCTGGCCCTGGCCCACCCCGAAGCCCTGCTGCAACCGGAATATGCCGTGGCACTCTCCAAGCAGGGGTGCGACCTGCTCATCACCACAGCGGCCGAGCTCGGCCCTGACGACCGGCTGCTCCTGGCGTCCCGATGCCTGGAACGGACCGCCGTGGCTCTCGTGGACCGGCAGGGAGCCATGATCTGTGAGCCGCCCGAAGGCCACTCGCCCTGGAAGGAAACCGTTACCGGCAGTCCCGGCGGGTGCTCCGTCCGCCTCGACACGGCAACCCTCAGGACCAAGCGTTTCCTGGACCGCGTGAACATGGAGGCCCTGCTGCGACAATGAGCCCCCGGCCCATCCGGTATCTGGTCCTCTGGCTCACCACGGCCTGCAACCTGCGGTGCGGCTACTGCTACCGCGGGGACCAGCCCGCCCTGGCCATGCCCCTGGATGTGGCCCGGTCGGTCCTGCAGCTCGTCGCCGCCTCGGGGCTTCCCTTTCACGTCCAGATGGCCGGGGGTGAGCCGACCCTCGAGCCCGCTCTCATCGACGCAGTGGGGCAAATGGTGCGCCGGGCGGGATGGCCCGCCACGCTGGCCGTCCAGACCAACGGGACCCTCATGGACCCGAGTCTCGTTGAGTGCTGCCGCAGACATGGAATCAGCTTGGGAATCAGCCTGGACGGCCCGCCCGGGGTCCAGGAGCGCATTCGGGGCGGAGCCGGAGCCACTTTCAAGGGCCTCGGGCTCCTCGCGCGCCATGACGTTCCGGTGCGTGTCACGACGGTCGTCTCTTCGGCCAACGTCGACCATCTGGGAGAACTGATGCTCACCCTGGCGACGTTTCCCAATGTCAGGGCCGTGGGTCTGGACCCGGTCGTCCTCCGGGGAGGGGCGCTGCGAATGCGGGACCCCTCCCCCGACGATGCCGCCCTGCGCTCGGGCGTGACCGAAATGCTCGCCATGCACCATCGCGTGAACCTGCTGCGCAGGGAGCCCATCATCTGGCGCGAGCGGGAGGCCGTTTCGCAGGCCCTGAAGCAGGGAAAAACGGAGGGCGTCTTCTGCCACGCCTGCCGGGGAGAAAGCCTGGCGGTCCACCCGGATGGTTCGGTCTCCCCGTGCGGCCAGACGGCGGGCCACCCGGCCCTGGCCACAGGCACCCTGGAGCGGATCGACTGGGAGAAGCTCGGCAGCCTGTTCCGAGGGGTGCAACTTCGGGGTCCCTGCAGGCGATGTCCCCTCGAGGGGCGGTGCCCGGGCGACTGCCCCTCCCGCCTCGCTGCCGACAACGGCGCAGGAACGTCGACCATGTGCCTGATTTATCGAACCGTCATGGAGCAGATGTCATGAAAGCGATGAAGCTATGTTACTTCAGTGCAACGGCCACGGAGCTGCCCTCCCTGAGCCAGGGGGTGTCGCGTTTTCGCGAAGGCGGCAGCATGGTGGAGGTGATGGCCCGGACCCAGACCCAGCTCTTCGACCAGGCGCGCTCCAAGGCCTTCGTGAATGACGCTCTCGAAGCCGACGTCGTCGTCATCAGCCTGCACGGCGGAAAGGCCTCCTGCCCGGCTTTCGACCCCCTGGTGGAAGTCGTCCGGGAACGGAGAGCCACCGGGAAGCCGGCTCCCCGCCTGCACATCCAGGCCACGGGAGGCGACGATGAAGCTCTGCTGGCAGCCCGGGAGCATGCCGACGGCATCGAGGACGGAACCTGGGAGACCCTGAGCCTCTACCTGGCCTACGGGGGGCCGTTGAATATCGAACGGGCCCTGGCTTACCTCAGCAACCTGTTCCACCAGACTGGCGGGGAGATTCCGCCTCCGCAGCCCGTCGTCCAGCAGGGGATCTACCACCCCAAGACCGGGTACGTGGAGAACCTGGATGACTATGTCCGCACCTTGATCGACCCGGCCCGGCCCACCGTGGGCATCTGGTTTTACCAGACCTATTGGCTCAACGGCAACCTGGCCCACATCGACGCCCTCGTCGCCGAGATCGAACGGCGCGGCGCCAATGTTTTGCCGGTCTTCAGCATGCGCCTCAAGGATCTCGCCCTGAGCAACCGGGGTTCCGACGAGATCGTGCAGACCTGGTTCATGGACGGCGACCGCCCGCGAATCGACGTCCTGGTGAGCGCCATGCCCATGTCCATGACGCTCACCCAGCCCGCCTACGCGGACATTTACCCGGGCCTCGACGTCCCCGTCCTCCAGGCCATGACCAGCCTGAACCCCTACGCCGTCTGGAAGGAGAGCGTCCAGGGGCTGTCCGTCATGGACGTGACCTTCCAGGCGGCCCAGCCCGAGTTCGACGGAAATCTCATCACGGTCCCCGTGGCAACCCGCGAGGAGGACAAGACGGACCCGGTCACCGGAGCGCTGCTCTCTCACCTGAAGCCCATTCCCGACCGTGTGGCCGCCCTCGCCTCCCTGGCCCTGAACTGGGCCGGGTTGCGCCGCAAGCCCAACTCGGAAAAGCGCATCGCCATCGTCTTCCACCACTACCCGCCCCGGAACGACCGCATCGGGTGCGCAGCGGGGCTGGATACCTTCGCCGCCGTGAAGCACCTCCTGGACGACATGGCCGACCGGGGCTACCGCGTCGACCGCCGCTACGCCGACGGAGACGAACTCGCCAGCGAGATGCTGCAGCGCATGACCTGCGACCGGCGGTGGCTCAACCCGGACCAGATGGCCGAGCGGGCCGAAGCCGTTGCGACCCGCAAGGAGTTCATGCCGTGGCACAAGGCCCTGCCCGAGGTTGTGCGGACCAAGATGGTCGGCAACTGGGGCGAAATGCCGGGAGATCTCTTCGTGCATGAGGACAAGCTCCTGTTTGCGGGCCTCGTGAACGGGAACGTCTTTCTGACCATCCAGCCCCCCCGTGGGAAGCTCGAGAACCCTGAGGCCGTCCTCCATGACCTCAATCTCTCGCCGCCCCACCACTACCTGGCCCATTATCGGTGGATTCGGAACGTCTTCAAGGCCGACGCCGTCATGCACGTGGGCAAGCACGGCTCTCTGGAATGGCTGCCCGGCAAGGCCCTGGGGCTGAGCGAGGAATGCTATCCCGACCTTTCCATCATGGACCTGCCCAACCTCTACCCGTACATCATCAACGACCCGGGCGAAGGCACTCAGGCCAAGCGGCGCTCCTATTGCTGCATCATCGACCACCTGACGCCCACGTTCACCAACGCGGACCTTTACGAGGACCTGACCGGCGTCGAGCGAGCCCTGGCCGATTACACCGAGGCCATGCGCCAGGACCCGGGCAAGCTTCCGATGCTGGCCGGACTGATCTGGGACGCCGTCGAGGCCGCCGACCTCCACAACGACCTCTCGGTGACCCGCGAGGAGACCCTGGCCGACATGGATACCTTCCTGGGTCGCCTCCATGCGTACCTCTCGGAGTTGTCCGACACCATGGTGAGCGACGGGCTGCACATCCTGGGGCAGGTGCCCGAAGGCGACCGGCTGGTGGAGTTTCTCGTGCAGCTGACCCGGCTCCCAAACGGCGATGTGCCTTCTCTTCGCGAGGAAATCGTCGGCTCCATGGGCCACCGGTACGACGACCTGCTGGATCGCCGGGGCCAGATAGTTCCCGGAAGCGGGGGCAAGACGGGCGGACAGCTTATAGCCCAGGCTCACGATCAGGCGCTGCGCCTCATCCGGGACCTCGCCGCGAACGGCTGCGTCGCGGACAGTATTCCCGAGATCACCGCCCACCACCTGGGCCAACCTCAGCCGCGCGTGGAGCGGGTCCTGCGGTACGTGGCCGAGACCCTCGTTCCCAACATCCGGCGCACCCGCGAGGAGATGACGGCGGTCCTGAGCGGTTTTTCCGGCGGCTTCGTCCGTCCGGGACCCTCGGGCTCTCCCACCCGGGGCCAGGCGGACATCCTCCCCACCGGGCGCAACTTTTTCTCCCTCGACCCGCGCACCATCCCCTCCCCCGGTGCCTGGGAAGTGGGAAAGGCTCTGGGTGACACGCTTCTCGAACGCTGCATGGCCGAGGAAGGGAAGTATCCTGAAAGCGTGGGCATCATCGTCTGGGGCACGTCTACCATGCGCACGCGCGGGGACGACATCGCCGAGATCCTTTACCTGCTCGGCTTGCGCCCCGTGTGGCAGGCCAACGGCATCGTGAGCGGGCTCGAAGTCATCCCCCTGGAAGAGCTGGGACGCCCCCGCATCGACGTAGTGCCCCGCATCTCCGGGTTCTTCCGGGACGCGTTCCCCAACCTGGTCCAGCTCATTGACAACGCCGTCCGCATGGTGGCGATCCTGGAGGAAAAGGGAGAGTCGAACCTCATCCGGCGCCACGTCCTCGCGGACCGCGAGATATACCGCAAGGAGGGGGCCGGTGAGGAGGAGGCCTGGCGGCTCGCCACGCTGCGCGTCTTCGGCTGCCCACCCGGCACCTACGGAGCGGGTGTGGCCGAGCTCGTGGAATCCAGGCAGTGGAAAACCCAACAGGACCTGGGCGAGGCCTATATCCTTTATTCATCGCACGCTTACGGCCAGGGCGTCTACGGGACACAGAGCCAAAAGCTCTTCCGGCAGCTCCTTTCCCGCATGGACGTCACCGTCAAGAACGAAGACTCCCGCGAATACGACATGATGTCGTGTACGGATTTCTATAATTATTACGGAGGATTGATCGCTGCGTCGGCCACGGTCCGCGGCACCATGCCCTTCGCCCTGGTGGGGGACAGCTCCGACCCGCGCCGCGTCCTGCTCCGCACCACCCACGAAGAGGCGAAGCACGTGCTGCGCTCGCGCCTCCTCAACCCCAAGTGGCTCGAAGGCCTCAAGCGGCACGGCTACAAGGGCGCGGGCGACATCTCCAAGGTCATGGACATCATCATCGGGTGGGACGCCACGGCCGAGGTCATGGAAGACTGGATGTACGAGCGGGTGGCCAACCGGTACGCCCTGGACCCGGAGATGCAGAAGTGGCTCAAGGAAGTGAACCCCTACGCCCTCCAGAACATCCTGGACAAGCTGCTCGAGACCATCGAGCGCGGCATGTGGAACGCCACGGACGCCATGCGCGACCAGCTGCGGGACACCTACCTGGAGGTGGAGGGGGACATTGAAGAGGCCGTGGACAGCGCTCAACCGGCAGAGGCAGTGGTCGCATGACCCCCCCCCGCATCCCTCACCCCGGCACCGGGGCTCCCCAG
Organism: uncultured Syntrophobacteraceae bacterium; assembly: GCA_964513835.1. GTDB lineage: Bacteria > Desulfobacterota > Syntrophobacteria > Syntrophobacterales > Syntrophobacteraceae > JALOOX01. The sequence goes on along the minus strand of CAZEOY010000055.1, from coordinate 2,361 downwards.
GATCTACCCGTTTTCGGCCATCGTGGGGCAGGAGCTCATGAGGCTGGGGCTCCTTTTTCGCAGAGGACGACGGCGCAGCTCGTGCCGGGCTCCAAATTGTGAGCATGCCCCACTGTGGTGTCCTCTATGTCGGTGAAGGCTATTGGCCGCATGCAACCGTTCGAGGAGTCGCTGCGACTGACCGAAGCACGACGGCACACTGTATGCTGACTCCTCCTGGGAAGTCCCAGCGGCGTCCTCTTGGGCGGGACGGTGCCCTGTCAATTCAGGTTGACCAGAAGTGGGTCGATGGATTCCGCCGGCTCCTGCCAGAAGGTGACATTGCCGCTTTCCGAGTCGTACCGGCAATAGATCTCCCGATTCAAATCGAAACCAGCGGCCCTCATCTCCTTGACGCAGTACTCCCGGAAAGCCTCGATAGGTTTTTCTTCAAAGGGGGAGGCAGGCGAGTCCTTGAGAAAACAGTCCATACATATCCGGAACACGGCGCGTCTCATCGCGAATCTCCTATTCAGGCCAGGGACCGGGGGTTCGTAACGTGGTCAGGACGGGCACCCTGCTCCAAAGGCGGGAGAGCAGCCAATCGGTTGGCTTTCCTGCACGCCTCGCATCGAGCGAGCTTCTCGTAGACATAGCGCATGAATGTCCTGCCGCATTGCTTGCACTGAACAAGCGTTTTGTTCTCCCAGGTAGACATCTCTTTCACGGCATTCCCCTTTCTTGGTGGAATGAGTTGCCCAGCCCGCGGTTCCGCTCTGACGGGCAGCCCGAAACCGTAGCCTGCCGAGCGTTACGCCGACACCATGCCTCAAGCAATCGCAGAAGAGGCCTCCCCCCTCGGCAGCGTGGTGAAGGTCGACGGCTCAAAGGCCCTCCCATCCATGCTTCAGGGCTGCGCCGTTCACCAGGGCATTGAGAGCCATTTGAAGGGCGGCGGGGATGCTCTCCTCAGAGAAAAGCTCCGACCAGTGGTCCGATTCTCGGCCTCCGATCTCCTCGGCGATCTGTCGGCACCAGAGACGAAACGGCTCCATGTCCGAAATGAGCCCTCTTTCGAAAGCATCGCTCAGGGCCAGGGCTGATTTCATAAACGCAGCGTAACGAGGCTCGAGCAGAAGATCCTCGAGCTGTGCCAGGCGAGTCTTCAGATCGTCCGGCCTCCTCAGGCACGAACACTGGCCAAGGAGACCATGAAGATCTATGCGCCGCTCACGCAGTCGCTGGAAGATGCTGCGCTGCCGGGTGAGCCCGTTCTGGAGACGCACGGCCTCCGTCACGGCCTCATGGACGGCCCGGGCCGCCAGCTCACCTATCTTGCAGTGCCCGCCCGTGCTGTCGATGCGCTTGCCCCGTCCCTCGACCACGATGATCTCGTCCGTTCCCGTGCCGGTGGCCTGCCAGCGCGCCGGCTCCTGGGTGCTGCGCACGTCCAGGTCCTGGAGGGCGGCGGTCTTGGCTTCGGTGGCGCTGATGACGAGGCGGGCCATGGCCCGGGGTGTGAGCCTCCGATTGGCCATGAGGACCATGTTGATGGTCCCCGGCTCGATGTATCGCCCCTCGTCGCGCGACATGCGGACGGCGTTGGACACCACCCCCGCAGTCACGAGGGCGTGGACGGCCAGGTCTTCGAATTCCGCCTTCCGGACGGAGAGATTGGCCATATCCGCTCCTGTGAAAAGAAAGCAGCTGTCATCACCGGACTTTCGGAGGGTGCGTAGAATGAAGCTCTTCTGGTCCTCCCATCCGAGCCTGTGCCCGATCCCCCAACAGGGCGGCGGGCTGTAGTGATTGCCGACGTTGAGCACCCCCTCGCGCTCGCCCTCCAGGGTGGAAAGGACCCGCATGGGCTCTTTGAGCTCCACTGCCAGAGTCCTGTTCTGGAAATCGAAAATGGTGCACTCCAGCACCCGGGCACCCTGCACATAATCCAGGGGAATGTCGACGGCGCGTGCTTCTAAACACTGCTGAGGGAGAACAAGCCTGGAAGGGTCGGAGAACTGCTCCTCGTAAAGGATGGAGGCCAGATAGGAGATGAATCGTCCGCTGCGAGCCGAAGCGCGGCAGGTGAGGTCGCAGGGGAAGTCATGGATGTTCCCCGTGCGCACGGCATCCACGTCCTTCCACCCGGGTTGGGACAGCACACCATCGACCAGGGTCTGCTTTCCGCCGCAGGTATAAATCATCTGTGGGTTGAATCGGCACCACTCATCGAGAGACATTCCCACGGCACCACCCTCTCTTCCAATCTTTGGGGGAATGCCGCCCGCCGCCCGGATGAATTCATTCTGGAAGGAGTCATCGCCGGGCACGGTCAGAGGCTCCGTACTCATGACCCTCACCACCCGCCTGCGCTTTTCCGCC
>CAZEOY010000054.1:484-11552 GCA_964513835.1 uncultured Syntrophobacteraceae bacterium | reverse complement strand
ACTTCGAGATCATGAAACTTGACACCCGCTCCAAGCCCATGAAAGCCCATCACCAGGTCGTAGACCGGCTGTGAAGACATTTCTCCGCCTTTGATAAGCGTGCAAAGGGTCTTGTCGCTCACGTCGCGAAAACGGGTATTCTCATCGAAGGGTTCGGAAAAACGGGAAACCCATCTCTTGAATCCTTTTCGTGCTGCCATCTGGCGCTTCTTGGCCTGGAAATCGACGATTTCACTCACTTGCGGGTTTAACCTCCCGTCCTAAACGTGTGGGTTCGTGCCTGAGCGATGCCTCAAAAGACGTCGGCGGAAAACAGGTAAATCTCCGTATCGGCATCCTTCCAGGCCTGCTCGGGAAGACCGGCCTTCCGGCAGGTCCACTCCAGGAATTCCTCCCTTCCCCAACCCCGCTCTGTGGCCACCTGAGGAAGAAGGAGGCCGGAATAGTAGCCCTTCCGGATGTAAAGTCCGTGTTTTCCGATCTCGATTTCATCCGTATCCTGTACCCTCTGCAGCGGGGTCAGAACGGAAATCTCGATGTCCAGTTCCCCGAGCTCCGCCTCCTGGATGGCACAGAATCGGGGATCGGAGAAGGCCGCCTGGACGGCCATGTTTTTCACCGTTTCCAGCAACGGCGCCTTGGCTTCGATCATGCCGATGCATCCTCTCAGCTCGCCGCCCTTGTGCAAACAGACGAAGGCTCCCGATTTCTCCCTGAGCTTCGCTGAGGCGGCTGATAGTTCCGGCGGGGACTCACCCCGGCACCGGGATCTGATGGCTTCCCGAGCAATCTTGCGGAGGGTCTGCTTTTCTTCATCGTTGAGCCCCAGGTCGATTCCGACACTGGACTTGGATTTCCCTGTTACCTTTTCGCTCTTCGCCGGGCTGCTGTAGAGCGCGGCCGCCAGATACCCGACCACTCGACCCGTGTCTCCGGTTACATCCCCGGAATTGATGTACTGCAGCACCTTGGCTCCATTGGCCCCGAGTCCCCTGGCCGCCAGCATCGCCGTCATCATGGGGCCCGCACCGCAGGCTTCACACTTGCCTCCCTGCAGGTCGAGGGAAAGGGCCCGGGGATCATAGGCCTCCACATGCCCGCACACGACCTGATCCAGACGCCTGGCCTCGGCATAGGGGTGAAAGTGAGACAGATCGCTGCTGGCAATGAGGAGCACCTTCAAGTCGCGGCAGGTTTCGCACAACGCCTCCGCCAGCTGTTCGCAGAATGTGAGAGACTGGTCTGCCATGACGATGGGCGTCAGGCGGAAGTCCTTGAGGACGACCTGGAGGAAGGGCAGCTGAATTTCGAGGGAGTGTTCTTCGGCATCCGCTTCGGGGACGAACTTGACGAGCGAGGACCACTCGAGAAGCTTGTCGATGATTTCACGGTCCAGGGGGACGACTCCCAGGGGAGTTCGATAGCCCCCCAGGGTGTAGATGCTCGCGCCCTTGAAATAGGCCCGGTGACTGGGGGCCATGATGACCACCCGGTCGAAGGACTGGTTCTGGAGGATACGGTAGGCATGAGCCGCGACTCCGCCCGAATACATGTAACCCGCGTGGGGGACAATCAAGGCCTTCAGCTCGCCCGGGATGGAGGTGGGGCCGGCCTTTTCCAGATACCGGCGGATGTCGTCTCTGAGCGTGGCGGGATGTCCCGGGTACCAGCTCCCTGCAATGACCGACTCTCGGATGATTTCTTGAGCCATGTGTCCCCCCCTTGTGCACAGTGGTCGAATCCGCCGATTTCCTGGAAATGAGAGGAAGATAACTTTTCAACAAAGTAATACAGAATACAGCTTATGGGTACTGATTCTGTTGCTGTCCGCCTTCGACCTTGGCCACCACGAGGGTGACGTCATCTGTCTGGGGAGCCCCGTGCCGAAAGGTCTCGAGAGCCTCCGAGACCGCTCGCACGAGATCCGATGCGGGGAGATGCCGATTCCGGCGAATGAGCTGTTTCAGTCGATCCTTGCCGAAGGCTTCGCCCGCCGAGTTTTCGGTCTCCCAGATTCCATCCGTGCCGAATACCAGAAGGCAATCCTCGACCAGGTTGCTGAACCGGCCCTCTTCATAGACGTAAGAGGCGTCGATTCCCAGAGCCACCCCGCCTTCCTGCAGATCCGTGAACGAATCCGTGAGGGGATTGTACAGGAGCCCCGGGTCATGGCCCGCTCGAACCCACCGGATTTCGCGCCGAGCAGGGTCCAGCCTGGCCAGAAAAAGCGTCATGAAGGTAACCGTCCGGTCCGTGTCCTGGCAAAGAAGCCGGTTCACATCCGTGACCACCTCGGTGAGCTCACCCGGCATGGCCAGCCTGCACCTCAGGAAAGCCCGCACCGTGGTCATGAGCAAAGCAGCCCCCAGTCCGTGCCCCACAACGTCACCCACCGCCACACAGATAGCCCGGGGATCAGGTCCGTTCGGCCGTATGAAGTCGTAATAATCACCGCCGGTCTCGTCGCAGTAGTCGCTTCTCCCGGCCAGGTCGAGTCCCGCAATGCGGGGTGCCGCTTGAGGCAGCAGGCTCTGCTGGACTTCCTGAGCAAGATCCACCGCCTCCTTGAGGCGAAGGCGCTCATGCAGCTGAACAACCATGCTGTTGAAGCTCCGTATCAGGCGAGCCAGTTCGTCACTGCCGCCATTGGGCGAGTCCACCAGCGCTTCCAGGTCCCCCTGGGCGACGCGGTCTGCTGCCAGGGACACCTCCTGAATCGTGGAAACCGTTCTCCCTGTCACGGACCGTATCAGGAGAACAACGAGCACGATCATGCCGCCCCCCACTGCAAAATAGCTGTTTCGGAAGGTGATCAAATTACCCAGAACCACTCGACCTGGCGCCACCATCACGAAGGTCCAGGGAGCTTGGTGCAGCTTGAAAAAGCCGCTCACGGCGCGGGGTGGACGCCCATCTCCCAGGATCGTCCCGGAGTTGCTGCTTCTGATGGCCTCCAATGTGGCCGCCTCGAGCGAGTCGCTTTCGAAGGTCTGGTGCGCATGTTCCGCCACGCTGGAGAAGATCACCTCGCCGCAGTCGTCCATCAGGAACACCTTGTAACCATACGAGTCCTGGGCCGGGATCGCATCTTCGAGCAGGTATTCGAGTCGGACGAAGACCTCAATTCTTCCAATGACCTCGCCATCGAGAGCCTTGAAATCCGAATGGAGGATGACCGCTTCGCACTCGGTTCCGGCATCGTAGCGCGGCGGGGTGATACCGAGCCGGCACGGAGTGAGTCGGGGCCCTGGCGAGTCACCCTGGCCATGGCCGCCCGCTACGGTCGGAGGCTCAGAGAATCCCGCCACGGACAGTTTGCCGGGCTCGCCGAGCCATGTGGTGCGCACATCCGCCACACCCTCCATCTCCTTGAGTTGCTGGAGAATCCACTCCTGAACGGTACGTCCGCGAGGTGACCCGGTCGCACTGTAGTACATTTGGATCAAGTCTTTGGGTTTTTGGAGCTTCATGTCGACATTATGAGCTGCGCGCTCCAGCTTGCCCATGGTCGCCTCCTGCCATTGGGAAAGCAAGGCATGACGCATGGTGAAGAACCCGAGGGCTCCGACTCCGACCAGCAGCAAGGCAATGGGCAGCAACAGGAAGAACACCAGGCGCTGCTGAAGGGTTTTGGGCTGGATCATTTCTCTGCTCCTCCACGCCTGCCTTGATCCCAATGGGCAGGCCCCTTGAGCCGAAAAGCCATCGTGGAAGGCCGGATTGAGGACTGCATGTATTTCATTGTCTTCATAAAATTAGCATATTTTGGCACCAAGGGAATTGCATTTGATCCCGCTTGATTTTTTGACACATGTTCTGAAAATTGATAGAAATACCACCTTTACTCAAAGGCACCCATGAGTCCAACGTCCAGAGAGCCTGCTCATCCTTCTGGATGATCCCTTCATAAATAGTCCGGTTTGCGCCGGATGGTTTCAGGAGAGACGGGGATTGGGAGCAGCGGAATGGATATGAAGACGGTCGTGGCGCAAGAACGCCGCCTTCTCACAAGGAAAGGAAACGATGGATAACCCCGAGTCCACAGAGAGTAAAATAGCCGCCAACGACGCGTTGCGGCCCGTCGCGGAAATGCTCCGGGGGGGAGACCCCGATGAGATCTGCAAGCGCTACAATATCACCCGCGATGAGCTGGATCGTCGCATGGAGGTCTACAAGCAGGTCGGTCGGCAAATGGCCCTGGCCGATGATTTTTCGGTGAATCGGGTCGGCCGCAATGAGCCCTGCCCGTGCGGCTCGGGCAAGAAGTACAAAAAATGCTGCTTGCCCCGGCATGAAGAGGTTCGCCAGAATATTCCGAGCGATGAGCTCCGCAAGATGGAAACAAAGGCGAAGGTCAAGGAATTATTGGAGACGGAGCTCCGTCGAGGTTTCGATCTACTTGTCTCCAGGGACTTCGAAAAGGCGAAGAAGCTGGTCGCAACCCTTCTGGAAACCTGCCCCGAAGACGATCGACTCCATGACATTAAGGTGACTGCCTGCATGGCAACCGGCGATTATGAGGAGGCCGTCCGGACCTGCCGGCAACGCTGGCAGGTGGCTGTGGAGGAGAAAGAGTTCTTCCTGGCCAATGGCCATCACAAACGGGAGGGGGAGGACCGCCAGACGCATGTCCATTTCTTCTCGCCTTCCATGTGGCTCGAGAAGTTCTGGATGGCGCAGCGGGCTCGCACCTACTTGGCACAGTTCCCCATAGGCGAAGATGCGGAAATCAGGAGGCTGGTCGCCAGGCTGGATGTGGCCAATGACCTCAAGCGGTTTCCCGGGCGTCAGGAGGAGGGTTTCGAAGAGAGGAGAACGGCTCTCGAACCCGTTCTGGGCGAGCTGAGATCAGCGGGACCTGCGGCCATTCCCTATCTCATCCCTTTGACGTATAACTTTTCCTGGGCAAGTCTCTTTGTGCCCGACCTGCTGGGGGACTGCGGTACAGACGATGCCATCCGGCTCCTGGCGGAGCTCTCCATGTTTCGTCTGCCGCTTTTTACCCAGAAATGCCTCGAGAATCTGGAGCGGATGGGGCCGCGGGTCGTGCCCCACGTCGAAGCAGTTTTGCAGCGCGATTCGGCCTTCGATGAGCTGAAGGTCGGCCTGATCATGCTCCTCGGCCATCTCCCCGGTCCGGAAAGCTTCGAGATTCTGATCCGTTATATTGACCACGAAAATCCTTACATTGTCGACTGGGCTGCAGAGGCCATGCAGCTGCACGGCAACCCGGAGGCGGCGCCTTATGTGGAGAAGGCCAGGGAGCGCCTGGAGGAGCTGAGCAAGATCGGGGCCATGAGCAAGATCGGCGGCACCAGCGAGATCGCAGACGCTATCCGCGACCTGGCCGAGGAGCAGAAGACGCCTTCCTAGTACCGCCCGGCGCTAATGACTGCCCAGATCGGCGGTTAAAGACTTGCGGCCGGTGGTACTAGACCCCCGTTGGTCAAAGGGAGGGAGTTCCGGCTCCCTCATCACCTTCGAAGCCAGCCATTCACCTCCGTGAAATCGCCTGGCTGAAGGGTGAGACGGTTCGATCTTTTCGGTCCGATCATTCAAGAAAGGACAGAAGATCCTCGGGCTTCTCAATCAGGGCTTGGGCTCCACCGGCCAGGAGCTCGTCGGCTTTCCGGAAACCCCAGAGAGCCCCCACTGGATACATACCCGCTGCAGTAGCCGTGCGCATGTCGATGTCCGTGTCGCCGAGGTAAAGGAGCTCCCGGGGAGGTATCTGAAGGGACCGAGCAATGGCAAGGGCTCCGGTCGGGTCCGGCTTCCGGGGTATGGCGGGGGATTCACCTAAGACGGGCTCGAATCGCCACCGGGGCAGGAGCTTGGCCACGAGCTCCCTGGTGGGATAATCGGGCTTGTTGGATAGCACGGCCAGTGGCAGCCGTCGTGCTGTGAGCCCGTCGAGGAGCTCTGGAATTCCTTCGTAAGGTTTGGTGGTTTCCGTTTGACGCAGCCGGTATTCGTCGCGCATGGCTTCGATGCACCGATTCCTGAGGGCGATGTCCTCGCGATGCGTCTCCGGCATCGACCGGCGTACCAGCATTTCCAGTCCGTCCCCCACGAAGGTCTTGTAGGTCTCCACATCGTGCTCGGGATACCCGAAACGGACCAGCACCGCATTCATGGAGCGGGCAAGGTCGCCGATTGTGTCCAGCAATGTGCCATCGAGATCGAATACAACGCCTCTGAAACGCATGGGAATCAACCTCATCCAGCTGTGTTGGATCACTTGCAATCAAGGGTTGACTCGCTGATCACAGCCCCCCGTTTCCTCGCTTCTTTCGAGCCTCATTACCACGCACGTGGCCGGCATTCAAGGGAGAGCCCATGGGGGAGTCGGAGGGAATCGACGGCCGGAATGCAAATGGGCGAACTGAGTTGATGAACGTCCCGGGAGGGAGGATGAGAGAGTAGTGATGCAGTCGGAGGAGAGCGAGTGGCGCACGCGCTTCGGCCCTGGCGGCGGCGGTTCCGCTGAGCGTGGTGATGGCGAAGGCTTCAGCCGGGAGGGGGTTGTCATTGGCGGAGGAGCTCTTCGCGCGCGCCTGCTGGAGGAGGCTGGTCCGGAGCTTCTCGGCGTGATATTCTCGGAGGCGGACAGGCTGGTCAAAGAGGTGAGTCCTGGCAGGAAGGCGCATCCGGCCGTCAGCAGGGGCGCCGGCATTACTCCTTCGACCGTCAGGAAACGCGGCAGGAGGGCATGGACAATCGGCAGAATAACCGCTACTGTGCAATACTGCCGTGTCCGCCTAATATCGTCGTCTTCGAGCACATGACTTGTCACCAATCCGGCTGAACCTGGTACAATCAGGCATTTACAGGCTTCAGGGCCGACTTATGTCCTCGTGAGCCCGCCGTCTGTTTAATGGTGTTACATCGAGAAATGAAGCCGGATGCTGTTCCAATGCGGGGTGGGCAAGGGCTTTATCTTGACCACCCCGGCTGTGAAACCGTGTTCTTCGGTGGGCAACGCTGCCGCTTTTGCCCGCATGGAAGTCTCGTTGTCTTAATGGCTTTGCAGGGCCAAAGTCTTTGTCCCCCGCCAGGGGAACAAGGGGTGCAATTGCTCAAAGCCCAAGGGCATACCCCCCTTGCCTCCCTGAAGGGCTGACTGCAAAGACTGAACAGGCATTTTCTCTCATGCACCAGCGCCTCATGAACCAGGCTCCATGCGGAGAATTGGACTTTGGGACGCCCAGTATATGGCCACAAATCAGGGTGACCCTATTCCCCGCGCGCCATCTGCGCATGCTCCCGGGGGGGGATCCAGGCATCCCAGAACCTCTGGACTCCTGCAGGGGACATGTGGGGATGACGCCTCAATTGCTCACCCCTTTGTGTGTAGAGGATTTTGGAAGGCAACCCGTGCTTTTTGATTCTGCGGGGAGATTGCATCCATGCCCCTGAACCTGTCGTCGAGCAGCCGGAGATGATGGAATGAATCGGCCTTATTTTGACAAACCAGTCACCAACGCTTCTCAGCCCTTTTTGAATTGCTGCCGACTCGTCCTGTGCGGGCTCCTGCTCGTCGGCGTTGCAACCGGATGCGCCCATTACCCCGTCAACCAGCCCCTGAAGCACTGGGACCCGCAGACCGGGTATCGTGGCAGGAATATCATCAGCCCGACCAACGACGACCAGTTGCTGCTCATGCTGAGCTTCTCAGGAGGAGGAACGCGGGCGGCCGCCTTCTCATACGGGGTGCTCGAAACCTTTCGGGATACGAAGGTCAACCTCCGTGGACGCGACAGGCGATTGCTGGACGAAGTGGACTGGATCTCCGGAGTCTCGGGAGGAAGCTTCACGGCGGCTTACTACGGCCTTTTCAGGGATCGGATATTCCAGGACTTCGAGACCCGTTTCCTGAAAAAGAACATCCAGGGAGACCTGGCCCGATCGATTCTCTTCAATCCCGTCAGCTGGGTGAAGCTCTCCTCCGCCTACTACGACCGCAGCGACCTTGCCGCGGACTATTACGACGAGCACGTTTTCGACGGGAAAACGTTTGGCGATCTTCTCGCCCAGAAGGAGCCGATGGTCGTCATCAACGCCACGGACATGGTTCACGGAACCCGTATCTCGTTCATCCAGGATGCTTTCGATCTCATCTGTTCGGACCTGTCGACCTTTCCCGTTGCCCGTGCCTGTGCGGCCTCATCGGCTGTCCCCGTCGTGCTGAGCCCCATCACCCTGCGGAACTACGCCGGCGGCTGTGGCTTCCACCTGCCCGAGTCCCTGGTGGAGGTCATGACTCCGCCCAGGGATGTGACATCCCGTCGGCTCGATCTTGCCAACAACATGCTTCCATTTATGGACTCCAAAACGAAGCCCTACATTCACCTGGTGGACGGGGGGGTTGCCGACAACCTCGGGCTTAGAGCGGCCCTGGAGCGTGTCACGCTCATGGGGGACCCCTGGACCACGCTGAAGGCCTCAAAGATGGAAAACGTCCACAAGGTCGTGTTCGTGGTGGTGAACGCCGTGACGGCCATCGACGACAAATGGGACCGCTGGGAAAAAATCCCCCCCTTTGGTGCCGTGCTCTCTTCGTACTCGTCCATCGCTATTGAGCGCTACAACATGGAGACGGTGGCCCTCCTGCAGGAAAGCTTCGCCCGGTGGGCCGACGAGATCCGCGAGGGACGGTGCGGTTCAAACCCCATCTCCACAGAGCCTGGCGCCTGCGGAGACATTGAGTTCTACCTGGTCCAGGTGAGGTTTGACGCCTTGAATGACGAAGCGGAACGCGAAGCCCTCAAACGGTTTCCCACTTCGTTCGTTCTGAAGGACGAACAGGTGGATCAACTGAAGGACGCCGCACACCGGATCCTCAAGGAGTCCAGTGAGTTTCAGCGGCTGCTCCGGGATCTTCAATAGTATCTTCGCATTCCTGCCGGTTTGTGGAGGAAGTGGAACAAGATCGGTCCTGTTCGAGGTTTCTGCTGAGACGTTGTAGTGGTTCCGGAATCCGCTCACGGAGTATAGTATCAAAGATGCAGGTGTCCTTTTTCGGCTCGTCATGCCGGCGATCCTTAAGCCGGCATCCAGGTACTTTCTGTGGATTCCTGCTTGAAAACTGCCGGAATGGCGACTCAAAGCTTGGATACTCTATTGTGTTGACCTGTCCTGAGATTGCGGCCCTCGTTTTCTCAAGTTCCTTCTCCTTCACGAGTATAGCTTTCTGCAATAGGCAGGTATGTGCAGGCAACAGCGGGTCCACCACCATTTCTCCAACATTCCAGAAAGGAAAGGCCAATGCTTAACCGCCCACAAGATGTGAAGTAGTTCACAGGTCTTGTGGTTGCAGGTCTCCTGTTTGCATCGCTTTTTCATTGGCCCACCCCTGCTGCAGCAGCGGCGCCCAGATTCGAGAACCCTGTCAATCAGAAAGCCTAGGACATCCTCCCTCCGCAACTCCTTGCCGGACCTCACTTCCGCGTGTGGGACAAGCTGGTCTGCTGTAGGTACATGCACCATTACGTGGTGGACTCGGACAACGGTGTCTTTGAAGTGACGGGAGATTTTGCGCTGCGCAAGCTCATCCGGGAAATTGCAGCGACAGCGGCTTTGATCGAAATCAAAAGGAGCGACGCCTGCCTGAATGGCCTCAAGACATCGGCGTCACAACTGCAGAAGTTTGGGGCAAACCTCCCGACGGATCCCGTGGACACCGTTTCGGCGGTTGCAGAGGGATTACGCGGCTTTTTGAGTATGTGTCCACCGGGCTCACGACGAAGGCCGACCCCAGCCAGGACAGCAAGGTCGAACAGATGCTGGCCGTTTCGTCGAACAAGCGGGACCTGGCGCACCGACTCGGAGTCGACGTCTATTCGAGCAACAGCGTCCTGCAGAAAGAAATGAACAGCGTTGCCTGGGCCACCTCTCTCGGGTCCCTCACCCTTTCCGCGGCGCTCGCCCCTGTCGGTGGACATGCCGTCATGGGAGGCTCAGCGGGTGACGGTCTGGTTCGCCATCCTGACGGGGGTAATGCGCTCCCTCAATTTCGAGCTGCGGGCATGGACGGATGAATTTGCCGACTGGGGGCGCATCCGGAGCGATCTGGCGGTGGCCATCCACGACGGAGTGGCGGAAGCGGGATGGACCATCCCCTTTCCCCAGCGCGAGGTGCGCATTCTCAAGAGCCCGAGGATTGAAATTACAATACCTTGAGAACGTCAAGCCACCCTGGTTTGTCGGCCAGAGAAGCTTCGATGGCCCGGTCGGAGCCCAGCACCTTGACGATGCCGCGCTCCTTGAGCTCGTCCAGCACATCCGCGAAGGCCTTGAAATCGGCCGAAGTCGTGGCGAGCACTTCGTCCCGGAGTCCCTGGCGGTCGGCTTCCGTCTCCCCCTTGAGGAAGCGCAGCATGGATTTGTAGCCCTTGGCGTCGGGAAGGAGGTGGGCGTCCATCTGGCCGATGGTCCCGATGATGGCCTTGGAGATCTCTTCGTCGCTGAGGGAGTCGCCGCGCAAAAATTCCCCGGAACGGTCGAAGATGTCCAACGTGTTCTGCAGGTTGGGGTCTCGGTACGAGACGAAGACGAGGGTGCCCGAGTGCCGGTCCAGCTGCGAGAAGGCGCCGTACGCTCCCCCCTGCACCCGTACGCGCTCCCAGAGCCAGGTGGTGCGCAGGTAGCCCGTGGCAACCAGGGTCGATCCGTGACAACCGTGGCCGAGATCGAAGATGTTCATGCCTTTGCCGACGTAGTTCACCTGACTGGGGATGGACAGTCCTTCGAAAGGCGATGGGGCATCCTTCAGCCAGGCCGCCGTTTGCGGAGCACCCTTCGGGATTTGCGGCAGCTCCCGGACGAAACCTCTCAGCTGGCTTTCCAGCTTTCCCCAATCGCCGGAGTCACAAGTCACATTGGCGATCATGCTGCCGCCGTCGATGAGCATTCTGCGAATCGAGTCCAAATCTTTCAGCACGCCTCCCCAGTCTTGGTCCACCCTTCGAACCAGATCCCTCAGGAAAAAGAGATAGCTGATGCCACTGACCTGTTCGGCGAACCAATCCGATTCGCTGAAATGGGACTTGATGCGAAGATTCACGAA
>CAZEOY010000054.1:0-474 GCA_964513835.1 uncultured Syntrophobacteraceae bacterium | reverse complement strand
GTGGCCGTTGGGAACCAGGCGCTGCTCCACGCGTGCCTTCTCTTCGAGGAGCATCTGGCGGAACCGGTCGCGATTGTCCAGACGGACGGAAAGCAGCAGGTCGCGCAGAATGTCCAGGAGCTCGGAGGTCTGGTGGGTCATGGCCTTTCCCCTCAGAAAGAGCCAGGTTGCGGCGTCCCTTGACCCGGCCTTCGTCGATGCGAAAAGCTCGGGGAAAATGCCCCCCGTCTTGCGGCCGATACGCTGGCTGAGGAGAACGTAGTCCTCCTTCTCCGTCCCCATCTCCGTGAAAGTGCGTCCGACGAGGGAGGTATACGGCAGCAGCTCCCGGGGCAGAACGTGAAGATCAAATCCGAGATCCAGGTACAGAATCCCGTTGGTGAAGATGTCGTGCGTCAGGAGCGTTGTTCGATCCTCCTTGTAGACCTCATTGTTGAGGTTACTCCGCCAGTTACTGCGAGGTTAGGGGAATAT
>CAZEOY010000053.1:0-11573 GCA_964513835.1 uncultured Syntrophobacteraceae bacterium | reverse complement strand
CCCGCATATTTTTCAGGAATGCATTCAACATGGGGCTGCCGATTCTCGAGTGTCCCGACGCGGCCTCGGCCATTGCGACCGGGGATGAGGTGGAGGCGGACCTTGATCGCGGCATCATCATCAACCACACGCGCGATGAGACCTACCAGGCTCAGCAGGTGCCTCCGTTCATGCAGCAGCTGGTGCAGGCCGGAGGTCTGATTCCGTACGTGCAGGAGCAAATGCGGCGGCAGGGCCAATAGGGAGATGGTTCACCGTGGATAGGCAGGGAGGGCCTGGAGTGATTGTTCTGCTTGCTTTGAACCTCTGCGGTGGAAGTGTTTGATGAAGACCGAACATTTTCTGAGCTGAGGGGAAAGAGATTCCATATGGCGCAAAACAGGGACTATCGAATCGCGGTGATGCCCGGCGATGGCACGGGACCCGAAGTGGTGAGGGAAGCCATCAAGGCTCTTGGCGTGGTGTCGGAGAAAGATGGATTCAAACTCGAACTGGTCCACTATGACCTGGGCGGGGATCGTTACCTGAAGACGGGCGAAGTGCTTCCCAAGACGGCAGTGGATGAGCTGAGGACGTTTCAGGCCATTCTTCTCGGCGCCATCGGCCATCCGGAAGTCAAGCCGGGCATCCTGGAGAAAGGGCTTCTCCTCGAGCTGCGCTTTCAGCTGGACCAATACATCAATCTGCGGCCGGTGATCCTGTTTCCGGGGGTGGAAACCCCTCTCAAAGACAAAGGCCCGGAGGAGATCAACTTCGTGGTGGTGCGGGAGAATACGGAGGGGCTCTATGCCGGGTCCGGCGGTTTTCTGCGCAAGGGAACGCCCCACGAGGTGGCCGTTCAGGAATCCGTGAACACCCGCATGGGCGTCGAGCGCTGCATTCGATATGCCTTCGAATACTGCAGGAAGCGGAACCAGAGAAAGAAGCTCACGCTCTGCGGCAAAACGAACGTGCTGACCTTTGCATTCGACCTCTGGGAGCGCACTTTTTACGAAGTCGCCGGGGACTATCCGGATATCCAGACGGACTACGCCCATGTGGACGCCACCTGCATGTGGATGGTCAAGAACCCCGAATGGTTTGACGTGATTGTGACCGACAACATGTTCGGCGACATCATCACCGACCTGGGGGCCATGATCCAGGGCGGCATGGGCATCGCGGCGGGAGGAAACATCAACCCACAGGGGGTTTCCATGTTCGAGCCCATCGGGGGGTCAGCGCCCAAGTACACCGGGAAGAACATCATCAACCCGCTGGCTGCCATTGGTGCGGCCCAGATGATGCTCGAGCACCTGGGCGAGGAGCGGTCCGCCGCCCGCATAGACCAGGCTGTGCGCAAAGTCGTCGCAAAGGACCTGAAGAGCCTGTCGGCCGGCCACATGGGCTACTCGACCAGCGAAGTGGGCGATCTCGTCGCGCGCCACATTCAGGATTCGGATTGACAGTCGGTCGCAGAGCTCGACTGAATCGTCCTGAAGTTCCCGGAAGGATCAATGCAGTGAACGAGTAAAGGAAGCCTCAACGGCTTCCTTTTTTTATGAGTGCGAGACGCCGGGTGCATGATTCACGACTGCCGAGGGGGGTGCAGAGTTCGAAATCCTGCGTCGGGTGGTAAACCGCAAGAGCCCATATGGAAGGGGCGATACAAGAGTGGCACCTGGACACCGACATTTTCATCATCAGGGCCTGGGGTATCCCACGGATTGGGACAGGATGATTTTTTGATCGGACCTTAATTTGAGCGCCTTGGCAAGTGCATGCCTGTCGATGCTTGCACGAACGACGGTGGCCAGGCCCTCTGAGGCGCAGAAGAGGTAGACGTTCTGACTGATGAAACCGGTATCGGCACCGACCATGACATCCTTCTCATGGCTGCCGCCGCTGATTTTTGAATAATCGGCTACATAGATGAGATTCACTGCGGCTTCTTTGACAAAGTCCTGGGTACCCGCCAGGGAACGATGATCTCCCGCAAAGACGGGATGGAGACCATTTTTGTGGGGATCCCAGAGGAACAAACCATCCGCCGTGGCAACGTAGATGTCGATCTCCTGCCAGTTCCTGGCCGACGGTGCTGTTCGTCTGCCGTCCGGACGGTTGATTCCGAAGGCCGCCCAGAGCAGATTGGAGAGGGTTTCTGCAGAGAGCTTCCGGTCGCTGAAGGAGCGTGTCGTCTTTCGTTCCTTGAAGGCCTCCATCAGGGGCTTGCCGCCTTCCATTTTCGGAGTCGGAAGCTGAATCGACTCGGCGGAATGGCTCACCCCTGAGCTCAATAAAGCACTAAAGTAAAGGAGTGCAGCCATCATTGCCCATCTGAATTTCATTCTATGCCTCCCATTTGAAATAGGGGCCATTGCCGCGCAGTGGATGAAGACAAAGCCCCTGGAGAAGAAAAACCTGACCCAAAACATCAATCGCACGATGTCAGGTCTCAACATAATCACCTCCATCGAGGTGGGGTAGTTCAGTTCGGATCTTGTGTCAGCTGTCCCTTGCTCTGTGGTGAGACGCATGGAAAGGAATCACTGTCGATGAGTGCGAAAAACCGTTCTCTCTGGATGCGCTTTGTGTCGATTGCGCAGCCATACTTCTTCCCCGAGATCCGTGGGGGAGGGCTGGCGACCCTCCTGCTCATGTCTCTGCTGCTGGTTTTCGTTTTTGGGGTGCTCTTCTTGATCGTTTCCGGGGCGGTGCTGGCAGGAAGCCATTTCGCTCCTTCCCTCACGGCTCAGGTCGCATCGGGACTTTCGTCCCTGGTGGAGGACACCTTTCGTTCGAGGAAATGGCTGCTGGTCGCCGGCGCCCTGGTCGTTCCCGTCGTCATCTTCGGCCTTTTCGGTCGTCATCTGCGCTCCCGCCGGCAGGCGTGGTCGCTCCTGGCGATTGTCCTTCTGCTTTCGGTTTCCGTGACGGGAATCAATGTGGCCTTCAGTTACATCGGAAACTATTTCACCAATGCTCTCGTCAAAAAGAACGAGGAACTGGCGTACATTTTCGTGGCGCTGTATTTCTGCGGTTTTCTCGTTGGGATTCCGGTTGTTGCGCTCTACAGCTACGTTCAGGACTACCTGGGCTTGCGCTGGCGTGAATGGATGACCGGGGAGTTTCTGGCCAAATACTTCAGGAAGCGCAGCTACTACGAAATCGAGTCCAGCGCGAAGATTGACAACCCCGACCAGCGGATGATGGAAGACATCCGCACGTTCACGCGCACTTCGCTGGTTTTTCTCCTCATCATTCTGGGCTCCATCATGGATCTCGTTTCTTTCACAGGCATTCTTTGGTCCAAGTCCCTTCTGCTCGTCGGAGTAGTGCTCGGTTACTCGCTTGTAGGAACCGGCCTCACGGTTCTCATCGGACGCCGTCTGGTACGCCTGAACTTCAACCAACTGCGCTATGAGGCCGATTTCAGGTATTCTCTGGTGCACGTGCGGGACAATACCGAATCCATCGCCTTCTACCAGGGCGAGAAGCCGGAGAAGGAACAGATCGCAGGACGTTTTCGTCATGTCCTTAAGAACTTCGGGCTTCTCATCGGCTGGCAGCGAAACCTTTCCTTCTTCACCACGGCGTACCGCTACCTTCCCGTAGTGCTGCCCTTCCTGATTCTCTTCCCCCAGTATTTCAGCGGCCAGATCCAGTACGGGGACATGGTCCAGGCCAACTTCGCCTTCAGCCAGGTTTATGCCGCCCTCTCCCTCATCGTGTCTCAAATCGAACAAATCACGAATTTTGCCGCTGGAGTGGAACGTCTGTCAACCTTTTCGGATGCTTTGAGCCCTGAAGAGGCGGCACCTCCCGGCATCCGGTTGGAAGAAGATGACCGGTTCGCCCTGGATCATATGACCCTCCTGACTCCCAGCGGAACCCGCACCCTCATCCAGGGTCTGACGATGGATCTGGAGCGCGGAGACAATCTCGCAGTGGTAGGACAGAGTGGCGTGGGCAAGAGCTCTCTACTCAGGGCCATAGCAGGTCTTTGGACCCAAGGGGATGGAATAGTGACGCGGCCGCCGCTGTCGGAAATCTTCTTTTTGCCACAAAAACCCTACATGCTCCTGGGGACGTTGAGAGATCAACTGCTCTACCCGCAACTGGATCGGGAGATTTCTGACGAACAGCTGCGTAGTGTGCTCCGAACGGTGAGGCTCGAAGATCTTCTGGAACGCTTGGGGGGATTCGATGTGGAACTGGATTGGGCTGACGTCCTCTCGCTGGGAGAGCAGCAGAGGCTGGCCTTCGCCCGTCTCTTCCTCAACAGGCCGGGTTTTGCCGTTCTGGACGAAGCCACGAGCGCCCTGGATGTGGAAAACGAGCGCATTCTTTACGAGAGATTGCAGGATCTCGGCATTCAATATATCAGCGTCGGCCATCGAAGCAGCATCCTGGAGCACCACACCCGGGTGCTCGAGCTCCTGGGAGGTGAAAAATGGCGGTTGCTTCCTGCCGAAGAATACCAGGCGGCCAGCTACGACCGGAGGGCCGGAACGGCGGAGGCGGATGGTCACAGCTGTTGAAAGAAGGCGTCAAAATTCAACGGATTTATGGACGGAATCCTCTGGCGGCTCTGACCGCCCGGCGCCCGGGAGGGTGAACCGGAAGGTGGTCCCCTGGCCGGGGCCTCGCGACTCCACCCAGATCCGGCCCCCGTGCACTTCAATAATGCGCTTGACCAGCGCCAGGCCTATGCCGGTGCCTTCAGCGCGGGGATCCAGCTTTTCAAAAAGGCCGAATAGCTTGTGCAGGTGACGCGGATCGATGCCCATGCCGTTATCGCGGACGAAGAAGACCAGACCCTCATCGGTTTCCTCGGCGCCCACCTCCACCGTGGGATTGGGTACGTCGCGTGCGAATTTCACCGCATTGTCGAGCAGGTTCTGGAAGACCTCGAGAAGCCGCTGCCGATCGCCCCGGATGAGAATCGGCTCCGGGGTGACATGAACCGTGATGCCGTATTCCAGGAGACGGCCTGCCACCATATTCTGCGCCTCCTGAACGAGATCCTGAAGACTCATTTCATCAGAGGACGCGACCAATCGACCAACGCGTGAAAGTTCCAGGAGCTCATCGATAAGCCGGACCATCTTCTCCGAAGCCCCGTGGATAAACCCGAGGTCCTTGGCAATGCGCTCAGTGTCCTGATTGCGCATATCCTGCTCCAGGTAACCAAGGAAGGTTCGGATGGTCACCAGGGGGCTCCGCAGATCGTGGGACACGGTGTAGTTGAAGCGGATCAGTTCGTCGGTTTTCTGCTGGAGCTCCTCCTCGCGCCGCCTGCGCTCGGTGATGTCCATCACGGTGCCGTCGAGGCGCACGATGCGGTTCTCAGCCCCGCGATGGGCCAGGCTGCGGGCTTCGAGGAATCGCAGGGTTCCATCCGGCAGCGGAACCCGGTACTCCACAGCGAACGGCTCACCCGTAGCCACGCTGTGAGCGACAAGGTCATTGACGCGCTGGCGGTCTTCAGGGTGCACCCGGGTGATGAAATCATCGTAGGATGGCTGCTCCTGGGCCGGATCCAATCCAACAAGGCGGAACGTCTCCTCCGACAACCAAAGGAAACATTGGGTCGCCGTGTCGTAAGACCAGTGCCCCAGTTGAGCAGTGCGCTGTGCGTGTCGGTAGCGCTCCTCGCTTTCCTTCAACTGCCTGAGCAGCAGGTAGCCGGAGAACGCATCACTGATGCGCTCAGCAAGGGCCTGAAGGAGGCGCTGCTCGATGGCTGTCCACTGTCGATTGTGGGAGCACTGGTGCAGCCCAAGCACCCAGGGCTTGTCACGCTGGGGATGGAGGGCGATGGCAAGGATGCTTTGAACTCCGAAACGTCGAACCTCCTCCGGCACCTTCTCCATGGCAGTGAAGTCAAAGGCAAGCGGCCGTGGCTGTTCCAGGAGCTGCTCTATCAGCCGATCGGCGTGGCTGCTTGAAGCCATCCCTGCTCCAGCGGCAAATAGACCGGGATACTCAGGTCGATGCGCCTCGGCTACGATGCGATGACATGGGACAGCCACCGCACACGGATAGATGAAGAAGACACGGTCAGCCTGGTAAATATCGAGGATGGCCCGCGCCAGGTCGTCGGGAATGTCCGTTCCCTCGGACCTCTGGGCCAGAATTCTTGAAATGCGATCGAGGCTCTCGAGGAAGAATGCGTTTTCCCGAAGGGACTGCTCGGCGAGCTTTCGCCCGGTGATGTCGCGGGCAATGCCGACCGTTCCCATTACCCGGCCGTCCTGATCGGTGATGGGGGTCTTGACGGTCTCCAGCCAGTGCTCATGCCCCTCGCTGTCGATCATCCGTTCCTCCAAGACCTTGCGCCGGCCGCTTTCCATGACCTCCTGATCATCCCGGCGGTAGGCCATGGCCAGATCAATGGGCCAGATGTCGAAATCGGTTTTCCCCACAAGCTCCTCCGGTGGCCTTCCGCAAGCGATTCCGCAGGGCTCGTTGACGGCAATGAAGCGACTCTCCTCGTCCTTGAGCCAGGCCATGTCAGGGATGTTGTCCAACAGGGCCAGTATCTGCCGCAAACGATCGCGCTCCTTCTCCTCCGCATGTTTGCGTGCAGTGATATCCAGATGGGTGCCCACAATCCTCAGGGGGCGTCCCGTGACATCCCTCTGTACGACGCGGGCCTTGGAAAGGATCCACTTCCATTGACCTGCTTGCGTGCGCATTCGGTACTCGATGCTGTATTCGGACCTCCTGCCGGCCACCATATCTTCAAAAACATGCCATGCTGCGCTTCGGTCATCGGGATGCAGCTGTTCCAGCCATGAGTCCGGGGTCAGGCGGTAAGTGCTCGGATCATGGCCGAGCATCTCTGCATACTCCGGACCGAGGACTGCTATATTTGATAGGATGTCCAGGTCATAGAGTCCCTGACCTGAGGCTCCAACAGCCAGCGCCAGACGTTCCCGGCTTTCCTGCAGATCCCCATCGACTCTCAACCAGTGCACGACATACAAGACCGAAAGCAGCGTCAGCAGTGCTCCTCCGAGTCCTGCGCCAACCGCTAGACGACCCGCCCGTTCCCGCCAGGACGGGAAATGAACGGGGGCAAATACCAGGACGAGTCTTCTCCCAGCCAGCGCCAGAGATTCCTCCCGACTGTAGGGAATGGCCAGAGCTTGCCTGAAGGTGGGTGCATCGGCGTCAACAGGTATGACTTTGCCTGTATTTTCGGGCAGGTGCACATGAACCGGCCTGGCCTCCGGATCAGTGGAGGCAAAAAGGAAGATGCGCTGTTCGGCCTGAGGCATCGTGCGTAGCTGGTCCTCGAGGATCGTTCCGTAATGACATGGACCCGCAACGAAACCCATCAAGCGCGCTCGCCTTTCGTCGGGTGTGCCGGGGGGCGGCCCTTCCGTGTAAACGGGAGTGAAGACGAGATAACCCCAGCGTAAGGGAGCGTTCTGCAAATGATCCGTCGTCAACTGCAACGGACCGGTCATGACAGGGTATCCGGTGGATACCGCTTCCTCCATGGCAGCGCGACGCAGCGGGCTGCTTCCCATATCCCATCCACGGGCTGCCTCTTCCGAATCAACATACCAGAGATAGGTCACCGGGAAATAATCGTCTCGATCCGCAGCAGGCTGTTGTAGGCCGTCTGGCCCCCACTCCCAGACAACGAACTCAGGATGCCTGATTCTCTGCTGTGTCTCGAATGCCGCCCGCTCCACATCGAGAACGCGGGGCGCCCAGACAAGGGCCCTGTGAAGCGATCGAATGGGGTAGTTGAGGTTATCGGCAAACAACATGAACTCGTCTTCCGTCACCTCGGCTGATGACTCGAAAAGCCCTTTGACGGTGGTCTGTTTGGCAAGGGCGATGAGATGCGCCAGCCTGAAGGCTTCGGTGCGTTCCCGGACCGTGCGATTGAATGTCCTCTCCCACGTTTCTCGGCCTGTCTGAACGTCGTAGGCCACCACCAACAGAGTGACCATCAGTGCTGTGACCGGCAGCAAGATCACCAGGAATGTGCGTCGGGACAGGAGTTTGCTCCACCTCAACGGCGCCATGCTCATAAGTCCTGATTTTGGGGGTTGGTGTGCTGCTATGGCGAGCACTCTTTGGGCAGCAGCCCCGGTTTGGCAAGGAGAGATCTCTTGCGGCCCCGATCCTGCAAGTGCCGGAAGCTGCAATCAGCAGTTAGTTTACACACAGCTCGGTGGAGCTACAAGAAATCTCCGCTCAAGATGTCAGATTGGAGGTGCCCTTGTTTGGATCGCGGCTGACATCAGCTTCCTGTATCTGACGGATAGATTTCAGGAGCTCTTCCGCATGGCTTGACCGTTGCGATGGCCAGTGGAAGCCTTATAGTGTGGGTGCATCGGGTGGAGAGGAAGGGAGAAGCGCCGTTGGCCGATCTCTGCGGAGCTTGGGCAGGGTGCTGTCAGGAATGCAGCAGGGAGAGGGATCATCAGGCGGAGCTCTCCGGGGTGCTGCATGAAGTCGTCGGTTTGAGGTGAATCACAAGAAGGATACAGCATGGAAAACCCAATCTATTACCGAGGCGAACAGGTTGCCGCAACACAAGGGGCATTTCTGCGGAGGGTCTACAACTGGATGGGGCTGGGATTGGCAACAACAGCCGTAGTGTCTCTGTACACGGCCTCGAATACGACACTGCTTTCATGGCTTCTTGGAAACCCCATGGTTTTCTTCGGGCTGATCCTCGCCGAGCTGGGGCTGGTGATTGCGCTCAGCGCTGGAATCGGCCGCATGCAGGCTGCCACTGCAACATTCATGTTCTTCCTCTATTCGGCTCTGAACGGTTTGACGCTCTCGGTCATTTTCATGGCCTACACGAGCGCCTCCATCGCCAGCACCTTCTTCGTCACAGCCGGGACTTTCGGCGCCATGAGTCTCTACGGCTATACCACCCAGCGAGACCTTACTTCCTGGGGAAGCTTTCTCACCATGGGTCTCATTGGGGTCATTCTGGCCTCCCTCGTCAATCTCTTCTTCCGCAGTGAGGCCGTCTACTGGCTCGTGACCTACGCTGGAATCATCGTTTTCGTCGGATTGGCGGCGCATGACGCCCAGAAGATCAAAGCCATGGCACTGCAGGGTTTCGGCGACGCGGAATCCGAGCGGAAGGGGGCGGTCATTGGAGCGCTGCAGCTTTACCTGGACTTCATCAACCTCTTCCTCCTTCTCCTCAGGATTTTCGGCAGGCGCAGATAGTTCCTCTTATTCCATGCCGCTTGGCCGCGATTCGTAATTCCTAACCCCTCTCAGTCCGATCCATCCGAATGCCAGCGAGACATGTGCTCCGCATGACTTCGAAGGTACGAACCGGGCTTGTAGAACTGATCGTAGAACTCGAGGTCCAGGTGGTGTGCCTGAAGGTAAGTGATAAGAAAGATCGAGGGCACAGTACCCGGGAATTTGCCGAAAGTGTCGAAAACATATTGGGCCTGCAGGGCCACGCATTCCCTAAACTCGTCGCTGTGCACCTGAGCGGCAGACCGCACCCTCGGCGAATCTTTCCATGGGCCGGGAGTGTCAGGATGAAACGGACCGCCCTTTCCGAATTTGCGCTCGCAGACGGCTTCCACCGCTGCTCGCATGTTTGGGAAATGGGGCGGACAGAATCCCTCCATGGTGCCTTCCAGACCTGTCGGGTTGGGGTACGGCCAACGATCGTCGGTGTCGTAGCGGAATCCCAGGCCTGGAGCCCGGGGGTCACCGCTGGCGCCGAGCACACTGAAGGGGTCGAGACCGTTGAACATCCAGCCCCCCAATCCCATGGCCTGCAGCATGAGCGCACCGGCATAGCAGCTCGTCGACAGCTCGACGGTGAGCTCGGCCATGGACCACTGCTCCACGAAAGTCAGAGGCCAGGTGTTCGTCACATCGACGAGGTCTCTATACCGTTCGATGCCGGGAATGGAGCGACGATGGATATCGTCTGTCAGCACCAGCCCGTTCTGCAGCATGTAACAAAGGTTCAAGAGGACGTGCTGGGCCAGGTCCCCGACCGGCATGACCAGAAGAGTTCCCGGACTGTTGACGACCCATGTGTTATGGGCCTCGATGAAAGGAGCTTCCTGAGGCAGGCCCAGCCGGCCGTCACGGATCTTTTTCACACGTGCTCGCAGCGAGGCCAAGACAGCCTCCAACGGCAGGGAGCCATCGGGCTCCCGTTCCGCTGCCGCCGGTGCATCCCGGCCGTCCAGCACGTAGACCCCGTCGTCATCCGTGAAGAAGGTCATGCTGGTGTGAAAACCGGCTGCAGAAGGAAACGTACGCCCTCCGGCAGCGCCCGCGTAATTGGAGAGATGCGGCGCATACTGCTGTGCGCGATATATCATGTGATGCCAACTGGTGTTGCCCCCGCAGGCCCCCACCACCAGAAGCTTCTCCAGTTCAGAAAGGGGAATCGGTTTGTGTCGGGATTTGTAGGCAAAGACGCCGTCGGGAATCTCCGCCCCCATGAAGAATCGGCGTGAGCGCCGTCCGAGAAGAGATTCGACCAGGCCGAAGCAGAGCAGGTCCTGAAAGCCCGGAGGAGCCGAGAAATCTTTCATGAAACCCTCCTTGATCAATGTTGTTTCGAGTCCAGGCGCCGATGATTCAGGCATGACGTCGAAGCGACCACCGGATCAGTGTCTGAATGATTCCGCAGATGCTTTCAGAACCATAATACGCCTGACGTCCTCACTCAAGAGGGTCCACTGTGAGTTCAGACTGATCACTCGCCCCCCGCCTTCGACGCCGGGGTTGAGAACGATGAGACCTGTCGATCCCCTTGCCAATCCCGGTGTGATGATGCCAGAATTGCAGAGCAACGTGCCTCTGGGTAGCGATCACAGGTCGTGCTTCCGTGCACAGAAGATGTCACACTTCAGGCTGGAGCGAGGGAAAATGATGATGAAATGCGAGAAATGCGGTGATTCAATGGCTCCTGAGGATGTTCGTGAGTTTGCAGGCAGGAGTCTTTGTGACGACTGCTACCTGGACGCGGTGGCCATGCCCAAGACCTGTGATCCTTGGGCGGTATACAGCGCCAAAAAGACGACGTCGCAGGAGGTTGTCCTGACGGCGGATCAGCAGAGAATCCTTGACCTCATCAAGAACCGGGGACCGCTCACCCTGGAGCAGATCTGCCGCGAACTGAATCTCAGTGAAGAGGAGTTTCGAAACAATTTTGCCACACTGAGGCATATGGAGCTCGCGCGCGGATTCAAAAGGGGCGAGCAGGTCTGCTATACGCTCTTCGACGCTCCGTCGTCTTGAGACCGGTACCCGTTCAAGCTTGAGGCGAAAGCCTGGAGGACGAGGTGTCGGCCTGCCCCTCTCCCCACGCACAGTTGTCGTTTACCCAATTCCCCAAGAGTTTTTGACCGGTCATGCTCCGCAGGGCTCGTGCACGGTTCCCGGATGGGCGGTTTCTTGCCTTGATAGTGGTTGCGCAATATCTTTTCTCAAGGATATTGTGTCGAATGCTCTGGTTGATGGAGGACAGCCATGGGAGATAGAGCAAAGGATCTGGCTGACCGTCTCCGGCGGTTCAACGACGAGGTGATCTACGAGTTGCAATGGACCGACGCGGCGCTGGC